>NZ_JBCGFB010000038.1:0-53278 GCF_038752175.1 Nocardia sp. No.11
CACCGGCGCCATCCCGCTCACCACCGAGGACCGCCGGGTCGTCGTGATCGGCTCGGGCTTCGGCGGCGGGGTGACCGCGCTGCGCCTGGCCGAAGCGGGCGTCCCGGTCCTGCTGCTCGAGCGCGGCAGGCGCTGGGCGACGGGCCCGAACTCCCAGACGTTCCCACTGGCCACCCGCCCGGACAAGCGGATGCTCTGGTACCGCTCCGATCCGATGGTGTTCGGCCGACCGCTGGTGTTCGAGCCGTATGCCGGTCTGCTGGAAGCGGTTCCGGGCGCCGGGATGACCGCGCTGTGCGCCGCCGGACTCGGCGGCGGTTCCCTGATCTACCAGGGCATGTCGCTGCAACCCGCGCGCGAGGTGTTCGAGACGCACTTCCCGGCGGGACTGGACTGGGGCCGGATGGACCAGGTCCACTATCCCCGGGTGGCCCGCATGCTCGGGCTCGCCACCGCCCCGGACGAGTTGGTCGCCCATGAGAACTACGCCGCCGCGAGAATCTTCGCCGACCGCGTGCGTGGCGCGGGCCTGCCGCTGTCGAAGATCCCGATGCCGATCGACTGGAACTACGCCCTCGCCGAACTGCGTGGGGAGATGACGCCGTCCTATACCAACGGCGACGGCGCGCTCGGTGTGAACAACGGCGGCAAACACTCCGTCGACGTCACCTATGTCGCCGCGGCGGAAGCGACCGGCCTGGTCGAGGTGCGCACCCTGCACGAGGTGACCGGGATCGAGCGCGCCGCCGACGGGCGCTGGGTGGTGCGCGTCGACCGGGTCGACACCGCGGGCACCGTACTGGAGAACAAGGTCATCACCACCGGCGCGCTGGTGCTGGCGGCGGGCAGCCTCAACACCACCCGGATGCTCGTGCGGGCCCAGGCGCTGGGCCACATCCCCGATCTGCCCGACGAGCTCGGCCGGGGCTGGGGGACCAATGCCGACCGGATCTACGTGTGGCGCGACGGATCGGCGGGATTCGGTGCGGCACAGGGTGGTCCGGTGGTCTACGGCAGCAAGAACTGGGACGACCCGCGGGCCGCCTTCACCGTCATCCAGGCGTCGATCCCGTCGCTGCCGGTCGACCCGGGCGCCACCATGCTGGTCGGCTACGGCGTCAGTTCCGGGCGGGGCGAGTTCGGCTACGACGCGGGCGCCGATACCGCGACCCTGCGCTGGCCCGGCGACGGTGACCGGGCGATCCAGGACGGTCACATCGATCCGGCGGTGCGGCGCATCGCGGGCCCGGGCAGCACGCTCATCGACACCAACGCCCTGTTCCCCTCGACCTGGCATCCCCTCGGCGGGGCGAATATGGGCGCGGTCTGCGATCTCGACGGTCGCGTCCTCGGGCAGCGTGGGCTCTACGTTCTCGACGGGGCGCTCATGCCGGGCAATACCGCGGCGTGCAATCCGTCGATGACCATCGCCGCGGTCGCCGAGCGCGCGCTGGAGAATCTGGTCCGTACCGACGTGGGCACGCTGATCTGAGCGGGGATCGGCGCGCCACCGAGGTGGCGCGCCGACCGTCGATCAGCCCGCGGAACCGGGGAGCACCGCGGAGCCCGTCGAGGGCGGCCGCGGTCCGGCCGAGCCGAGGTCGGCGTCGAAGGAGCCGGTGCCGCTGCCGAAGTCGGCGTCGACCGAGCCCATCGAACTGCCTGTCGGCGGACCGATTTCGACCGAGCCCGAGGGCCACAGGTCCCAATCGAGACCGCCGGCGGCGTTGGCGGTGCCGCCCGCACCGAGCAGGGTTCCCGCGGCGAGCACGGCCAGCAGGCCCGCCCGGGTGGTGGACTTACGAATGGACATGGGGTGATACCTCCGAGCACTTCGCTGTGATAGCGCTCATACAGTATCTGAAATATGACAGTTTCATACCTGTGATCGACGGCCGACTTCCATCTGCACGCGATAGCGGTCGGCGCGATACCAGCTGTGGGTGTGCTCGATCGGCACCTCCGCGCTGAACGACACCCGGTCGAAATGCAGGACGGGAGCGCCCTTCTTGACGCCGAGCAGCATCGCGACGCCGGACTCGGCGCCCTGGGCGTCGACGGTCTGTTCGGCCCGCTCGATCGGCCTGCCGTAGCGATCGGCGGTCGTCCGGTAGATCGAACCGGTGAGGTCGTGCGAGATCAGGCCGGGCAGCAGCTCGGGGTTGAACCAGGCGTCGTCGACGCTCACCGGCTCCTCGTCGGCCAGCCGCAGCCTGCGCACGTGGTAGGCGTCCGTGTCCGGCGGCAGCCGCAGCGCGCGGGCGGTGGCCTCCGGCGGCACCGCTTCCTCGGCGACCAGCACCAGGGTGGTCGGCTGATGTCCGAGGGCGCGCATCTCCTCGGTGAAGGAGGCCAGATGCAGTCGCGACTGCACCGGCCGGTGCGCGACGAAGGTGCCCTTGCCGCGCACCCGGACCAGATAGCCCTCGTTGACCAGCTGCCCGATCGCCTCGCGTACGGTGATCCGGCTGACGCCGTAATCCTGCATGAGGTTGCGTTCGCTGGTCATCAGATCGCCCGGCTGTAGCTCGCGCGTGCATTTCTGCAGCAGGATCGCGCGCAGCTGTTCGTGTTTGGGCACTGCGCTGTCGCGCAGCGGTGCGGGCATGAAGGTGGCTCCTTCGGTGAGGGTGCACCGGTCCCTACTGGTCCTGTCCGGTGTGTTCGAGAATACGCGACGGCGACCCCTCGGCCCAGGGAATTCTCCTCCGGAACGCCGAAAGCCCCGCTGACCGAGGGTATCGGTGCGGGGCCTGCGGTGGAACGGGTGATCAGGACAGCGCTTTGGCCTTGAGCTGTTCGTATTCGGCCTGGGTGATCGAGCCTTCGTCGAGCAGCCGCTTGGCGTCGGCGATCTGCGCCGCGGGATTGGTGCCCGCGGTCTCCTTGATGTAGGAATCCTGCGCCTGCTGGATCTTCGCGGCCTCGGCGTTCGAGCGCTCGGCCATGCCCTGACCGCGCACGATCAGGTACACCAGCGCGGTGAGGAACGGGAAGATGAGCAAGCAGACGATCCAGATCGCCTTCACCCAGCCCGAGGTCTTGTGATCGCGGAAGAGGTCTCCGATGATCATGAAGAGCATGAGCAGGTAGGCGACGAACGCGAAGCTCACAATGATGAGCCAGATGACTTCCCAGAATGACATGGCACACCTCGAGGGGGAGAGGGATCGATCGTCTGTTGTGGGGCGATCGATTGAAGCACGCTTCTTGCTGGAAAATTGCCGGTCGTCGGGTGTTTCGTTGACCCTGTTCAGGGTGGGTACCAGTCAGCGTACGCGTCAGGACCCGGACGGCACAGGTGGCGGCGCGTCGCCGCCACCCGCGAGTCAGCGGATGCCGGGGGTGGCCGGGTTGTTGCCGACGCAGCCGAGGACGACGCAACCGGGCGGCCAGTCGGAGAACGGCGGCTTCGGAGTCTCGCCCAGGCAGTCGAGGAAACTGCACCCCGGGTAGGCGTATGGCCCGATCCCGAAGGTGCCCAGCAGCGCGTCGGGACGCGCGATCATCGGATCGGTGACGCTCACGTCCGGGCGTTCCCGGTACGGTCCGGGATCGGGGAGTTGCTGGTCGACGAAGGCCGAGACCAGCGTGCGCATCACATTGTGGGTGTAGGTGGACGAGGCACCCGGCGTCGCGACGCCGGTCCAGTTCAGCATCAGGCCCAGGCTGGGCACGATGTAGCTGTCGTTGCGCAGCATGCCCGACATCTTCACCGCGTCCAGCGGCAGGCCGGGGAACTCGAGGACGCACGGCGCGCCGTTGATCACGAACAGGAAGCCGTAGCAGGGCATGCTCGCCGAGGGTGACAGCGCCGCGCGCATGTAGTCGTCCGAGATCACCTGCTGATCGTTCCAGCGACCCCGATTGCCTACGAGCAGGCCGAGTTTGGCGAAGTCGTCCGGTGGCAGGATCAGATGCGCGTGGCCGTAGGTGTTCCCGGCGCGGTCGCGGGCCCAGAAGTAGTCGCCGCGGGCGATGCCCAACGGGTCGAACAGCTTTCGCTGCGCGAAGCTCTGGAAGTCCTCACCGACGGACTGCCCGATGACATAGACCAGCAGGTCCACCGCGCGCTGGCTGTAGCGGAACATGGTGCCCTGCGGGCGCTCGATCGGCATCGCCAGCGCCTGGGCGACGACGTTCGGATCCAGTGCGGCCAGCCCGGTCGCGCCCTCGGCGGCGACGGCGACCTCCATCCCGGAGGACTCGGTGAGCAGGTTGCGCACGGTGATCGACCGGTGCGCCTCGTCGCCGAGACCCGCGGGCAGATAGCGCCCGATCGGCTCGTCGATGTCCAGCCTGCCCTCGTCCACGGCCAGCCCCGCGACCAGCGCGACCACGCTCTTGGTCCCGCTCCACAGATTCCAGGCCACGCCGCCGGATTCGGCATTGCGCGGCCCCGTGGCGACCAGGCAGTTGTTCCGGTACAGCTGGATGTTGAACCGGGTGGTGTCGATCGCCAGATTCATGGCGTCGGCGAGCCGCGCGGGGTCGAAGGCGGCCTCGGCGGGCGTCGCGGTCTGCGGCGTGCGCCCCGAGCTGACCTCACACTGCTTGGCGGTCACCGGTTCGGCCTGCGCCACCGTGGGCAGCAGTGCACCCGACGTCAGCGTCAGCGCCGTAACCGCCGCTGCCACAACATGTTTCAGATAGCTGCGCACTCCACCCTCCAGAAAGAGATTCCGGAGGTGAATCGTGAACAGTCACGTTCTTGTTACGGGTGCTCAGTTTCCGTACGGCTTGCACACGTCGATCGCGGTGTCCTTGGCGGCGTTGAACGTGTCGATCACGCCGTTGAGTTCGTCGGTCGGCGCGCGGCGCTCGAGCGTGTCGGCGAGGGTATTGGTGTTGTCGCGGTAGGAGCGCAGCGGCGTGGCCAGGGTCGAGATCACGTCGTTGGTGATCTTGCGGCCCAGGTCCTTGGCGTTGTTGCGCAGCGTGGTGACCGCGTCGTTGGCCTTGGCGTCGGTGTCGGCCGCCCTGGTGTTGCTGGCGTCGATATAGGCGTTGAACGCGGTCACCGAGCTCTTGTTGGCCGCGCGCAGGCCGTCGCAGGCCGCGTCGTTGGCCTTGGCCACCCGCGCCGCCGACGAGGCGGCGACCTCGGAAGTGTAAGAGGCGAGGTCGGTCTGGTTGGCCTGCGCGTCGCCGGGCACCTGCTTGGTGCAGGCGACCAGGACCAGGCCGGTCGCCACGGCCACGAGCGCCGTGCCGACCCCCATTCGTTCCCGTTGTCTCATGTCTCCCTCTCCTCCCTCGGGACCGTCGGCCCGCGGATTGCGCCGGAGCCGAACATATCGACCGTACTGGCTGGAGGCGGGTGACGTCAGCTCGCGGTGGCGATTTCGATGACCAACCGAGACGTCGACCGGTCGCGGCGCCGGGACCGGCTGCCCCGGCGCCGCTCCCGCTCAGCTCTGGCCGAGCATGCCGCGCATGGTGGCGATCTCGGCCTGCTGATCGGCCACGATCGCCGTCGCCAGCTGCCGCGATTCAGGGTTGACGCCGCCGGCGAGCTCGGTCTGGGCCATGGCGACCGCGCCCTCGTGGTGGGCGATCATCATCTCCAGCCACTGCTTGTCGAAATCGGCGCCCTGGGCGGATTGCAGCGCGCTCATCTGCGCGTCGGTCATCATGCCGGGCATGGCGTGCCCGTCGTGGCCGCCGCTCGCGCTGGGCGCCGGCTTGCCGAAGCCGGCCAGCAAACCGGTGATCTGCTGCATCTCCGGCGCCTGAGCCTTCTCCACCTGCGCGGCCAAGGCGATCAGCTGCGCGTTCTGGGTGTGCGTCGGCACCATCTTCGCCATGTCGACGGCCTGCGCGTGGTGCGGGTACATCATCTGCAGGAAGGTGACGTCGGCATCGTTGAAGTCGGTGCGGGCAGCGGCCGACGGCGCGGCCGAGCTGGTGGTGCTCGTCGCGGAGTGGGTGTCGTGCGTGGCCGTGTCGTTGTCGTCGCTACAACCCGCGGCGAGCAGCAGGGCGCTCGCGGCGGTGACGGCGAGAACGGTGGCGCGGGTACGGCTGATGGACATGGTGATCCTCCTGGGGATTCGATGTGGATGTGATTCGGTCCCGCCACCGGCGAAGCCGGGGCGGTGGACCTGTCAGATCCGCAGAATCGCCAGTTGGGACAGGGTCAGGACGGTCCACGGCGGCGGGCGCTCGCGCCTGCCCCGCCAGGGCCGGGCGGCGGCGGCGCCGCCGGTCGAGTCGTCGTCGGTGAGCCGGTAGAGCAGGACCAGGGTCAGGGCGGCGGCGAGCGCGGCCAAGACGAAGACACAGCCGTGGATACCCGCGCGCTCGTCGCACTCCGATGTCCCGCAGCCGGATCCCATCGCGTGCTTGTCGTCACCGGGGCGGGCGATGTGGGTGGCGTCGGACCCTGCGGCGGCGGCCGCGAGCCGGCTGTCGCCGGGGGGTGCGATGTCGGTGTCCGTGAGCTGGTCCTCGCCGGGGAAAGCGAGGTGCGCGGCGGCGTCGACTGAGCCGGTGGCGGCGAGTGGGTCGTCGCTGGGGAGGGCGGCCGCGAGCAGGCCGTGGTTCGGCGGGCCGTCGGCGAGACCGGAGGTCGTGGTGTTCGCGCTGTCGCTCGGTGCCGGAGCGGCGTGCCTCACCGCGGCGGTGTCGAGCGTGGCCGGGAGGGCATGCGACTCGGACGCGGTGTCGTGGGCGTGGGCGGTGCCGAAGACCGCCGAGTGCATGGCGACGATTCCGGCCAGCAGCGCCAACACCGCGAGCACCCTGGCGATGCCGGGTGCGCGCACGCGCGAATGCTGGTCGGTCACGACGCCCAGTCTAACCAGCGCGATCGGGGGACCCGGAATACCCGCACACGGTAGGGGTAGCGGCTACGGGCTCGCGATGTCGACGACCAGGCGCGGCGGGTCGGTCAGCGTGGTGACCGCGAACGCGGGCGCGTCGGCGTCGACACCGATGAACGACTGGGTGGTGCCCTCGTACACGATCTTCTTGTAGACGCCGGTGATGTTCGGGACGTTCGGGTCGGTCACCGGGTCGGGCCCGGCGAAGGGCGGCACCGGGGAATCGAACGGATAGGCCGATCCGAGAATGCGCACCTCGAGAATCGAGCGACCGGCCACATCGACGGTCTTGCCGCTGCCGTCCTGAACCGCGCGATCGGTGTACTCGACCTGCCAGCCGGGGGTGCCGGTGCCGCCGAGCTCGAAGACCACCCGGTCGAAGCCGGGCTGCTTGCCGATCCTGATGTCGGTCACGGTCAGGGCCGCGCCCGCCGAGGCCGCGCCGGACTTGGGGGCGTTGTCGCTGGGCGCCGCGCCGGTGGCATCGGCGAAGGTGCTGGTGGTGCTCGTCGGAGGTGGCGTAGCCGCCGGCGCGTCGTCGGTGCCGCAGCCGGGCAGTGTCAGCGCGGCGAGGGCGACCAATCCGAACACGAGAGCGTTACGCATGAGGCTGATGGTACGCAGGGCAGGCGCCGTGACGAGGGCACGAACGTGGGTGTGTTCGGGCTACGGTGAGTTTGCTGGAGTGCCGAACCGCGCGCGGAGCGGCCCGATCGCCGCTGGTGCCGTGCTCGGCCCGCGGTGGCGACGGATTCGCCCGCCCGCCCGGCCGCCGTCACCGCGATGTTCGGGGCCGGTCTCTGTTCGTTCATCTGGCCGAAACATTGGGGAACAACGGGATTCGTGAGATCGGCCGGCTCGCGCCGGTCTGCAAGGGTGTCGCAAATCGGCGGAAGCTGTTCGTGCCCATCGGAATACCCACTCCCATTACGCACTGTGAGCAAGGCCACCGGCGGATATCAGGGCCGGATGTGACGGTGGGGCAACGATCTAGCACACTTGTCGCGTGGACAGAGTCGAGGACGTATTCACCCGGCTGCGCCGGTATCCGGACGTGGAGGCGCCGAACCTCTATGCCGTCGACGCCGCCGACCGTTTGCTCCTCGACACCGCGTCCGAGGCTCTGGCAGCGGTGGGTAGCGGCGAGGTTGCGGTGATCGGCGACGCCTACGGCGCACTCACCATCGGCGCGGCCACCCGCCACGACCTCACCGGTGTGCGGGTGCATCAGGACCTGCTCACCGGGGAACTCGCGCTCGCGGGCAACGCCAAGAACCTCGGCCTGACCGACCGCTACACCGCGCACGGCCTCGACGCCGAGTTGCTGACCGGTGCGCGGGTGGTGCTGATGCGCCTGCCCCGGATGCTGTCGGGGCTGGCCGAGATCGCCGAGGCCGTCGCCAGGTACGCCGCGCCGGAGGTCGTCGTGTTCGCGGGCGGCCGCGACAAGTACCTCACCCCGGCCATGAACGAGGTGTTCGCCGAATCCTTCGGGCAGGTGCGCGCGGGCCGGGGCAGGCAGAAGTCCCGGGTGCTGGTCGTCGCGGAGCCGAAGCCGGTCGGCGAGTCGCGGTTCCCGGTGGCCGAGCGCATCGCCGAGATCGACGGTGACGTGCTCGCCTACGGCGCCGCCTTCTCCGGGCCCCGCCTCGATATCGGCACCCGCTTCCTGCTCGAGCATCTGGACCGGATGAAGCCCGACGCGCGCGAGGCCATCGACCTCGGTTGCGGCACCGGCATCCTCGCGGTGGCGCTGGCCAAGTCGCGGCCGCACCTGCGGGTCGTCGGCACCGATCAGTCCGCCGCGGCGGTCGCCTCGGCCCGGGCGACCGCGGCCGCCAACGGTGTCGCCGACCGGGTGACGGTGGTGCGCGACGACGCCATGTCCTCGGCCGCCGACAACAGCGCCGACCTGGTGCTGTGCAATCCGCCGTTCCACGTCGGCGCGGCCGTGCACACCGGCTCGGCGATCAAGATGTTCGCCGAGACCGGCCGGGTGCTGCGGCCGGGCGGGGAGCTGTGGACGGTCTACAACTCGCACCTGAACTATCGCGGCGTGGTCGAGCGGATGGTCGGGCACACCGATGTGATCGGCCGGAACCAGAAGTTCACGGTGACGCGGTCCGTTCGTGGTCTGCGCGACGTACAACGATAGAGCCGGTCGGACGCGGTAGAGTCCGATTTGTCCGGTCGGGCGGTGCGGCGATCCGCTGGGAACTATGTCCGATCACGACGCGTTGTACAGGGCAGTTGGAGCTGTTGCCCGCCGTCAGGCGAACAGCGACTATTCACTCCAAGAAAGGCGCACGGTGCGTACCTCATCGAATCCGGTGTTCAAGAACTTACCTCGCCAGGAGGGTGTCGGCGGTTACGCGAACTTCGGTTCGGGCGTGGCCGGCGCGGGTCAGCTGGGCAACCAGCAGCAGTACGGCGAGTACGGGCAGCAGTACGGCCAGCAATTCCAGCAGGCCCCCGCCACCCGCGCGATGACCATCGACGACGTGGTCACCAAGACCGGCATCACCCTCGCGGTGCTGACCGTCGCGGCGATCGCCTCGTTCGCGCTGTCCTCGGCCAACCCCTCGCTGGCTCCGCTGTTCGTCATCGGCGGCGGCCTGATCGGCTTCGTGCTGGTGATGGTCGCGAGCTTCGGCCGCAAGATGGACAACCCCGCCATCGTGCTGTCCTACGCGGCGTTCGAGGGCCTGTTCCTCGGCGCGCTGTCGCTGATGTTCACCGACGTGACCTTCGGCGGTGTGGGCGGTAGCGCGCTGATCGGCCAGGCGGTGCTCGGCACCTTCGGCGTGTTCTTCGGCATGCTGGTCGTCTACAAGACGGGCGCGATCCGGGTCACCCCGCGCTTCACCCGCATGCTGCTCGGCGCCATGGTCGGCGTGCTGGTGCTGATGGTGGGCAACCTGATCGCGAGCTTCTTCACCGACGGCGGCTTCGGCCTGCGCGACGGTGGCGCCCTGGCGATCGTGTTCAGCCTGGTCTGCATCGCCATCGCCGCGTTCAGCTTCCTGCTGGACTTCGACGCCGCCGATCAGCTGATCCGCGCCCAGGCCCCCGAGAAGGCCGCCTGGGGCGTCGCCCTCGGCCTGACCGTCACCCTGGTCTGGCTCTACGTCGAGATCCTGCGCCTGCTGAGCTACTTCCAGCGGGATTGACAGCCGAGACATAAAAGAGCGGCCCACCGAATTCGGTGGGCCGCTCTTTTATGTCTATCTCAGCTGAGGCGCTCGATCACGAGGGCCATGCCCTGGCCGCCGCCGACGCACATGGTCTCGACACCGAACTGCTTGTCGTAGGTCTGCAGGTTGTTCAGCAGGGTCGCGGTGATGCGGGCACCGGTCATGCCGAACGGGTGGCCCAGCGCGATGGCGCCACCGGAGACGTTGAGCTTGTCCTCGTCGATCTTCAGCTCACGAGCCGAGCCGAGCACCTGCACGGCGAAGGCCTCGTTGATCTCGAACAGGTCGATGTCGGAGACCGACTTGCCCGCCAGCGCCAGCGCGCGCTGCACGGCCTCGACCGGGCCCAGGCCCATGATCTCGGGGGACAGGCCGGACACGCCGGTGGAGACGATGCGGGCCAGCGGGGTCAGGCCCAGCTCCTTGGCCTTGGTGTCGCTCATGATGACCAGCGCGGCCGCGCCGTCGTTGAGCGGGCAGCAGTTGCCCGCGGTGACGGTGCCGTCGGGACGGAAGACCGGCTTGAGCTGGCTGACCGCCTCGTAGGTGACGCCGGCGCGCGGGCCGTCGTCCTTGCTGACGACCGAGCCGTCGGGCAGGGTCACCGGGGTGATCTCGCGCTCGAAGAAGCCGTTCTTGATGGCCTCCTCGGCGCGGTTCTGCGAACGCACGCCCCAGTGGTCCTGGTCCTCGCGGGAGATGCCGGTCAGCGTCGCGACGTTCTCGGCGGTCTGGCCCATCGGGATGTAGACGTCGGGGAGCAGGTTGTCCTCGCGCGGGTCGTGCCACTGGCCCGCGCCGCCCTCGGCGGTCTTCTTGGTGCGGGCCTCGGCCTCGGCGAACTCGGGGTTCTTGGTGTCGGGCCAGCTGTCGGCCGAGCCCTTGGCGTAGCGGGAGACGGTCTCCACACCGGCGGAGATGAACACGTCACCCTCGCCGGCCTTGATCGCGTGGAAGGCCATCCGGGTGGTCTGCAGCGACGACGCACAGTAGCGCTGGACGGTGGTGCCCGGCACGGTGTCGAGGCCCAGCTGCACGGCGACGTTGCGAGCCATGCCGAAGCCGCCCTCACCCGCGGGGGAGCCGGTGCCGAGCATGATGTCGTTGATCGTGCTCGGGTCGAGCGCGGGGACCTTGGCCAACGCGGCGCGCACCATCTGGGCGGTCAGGTCATCCGGACGCATACCCGCCAGGGACCCCTTGACGGCACGGCCGATGGGGGAGCGGGCGATGGAGACGATAACGGCCTCGGGCATGAGGACTCCTTTTCGGATGGTTCTGTGAACGGCTGTTTACCTTGCCGGTCTTTCGTGAATCTACGTCTCGCCGTGCGTGACGGGAAGGGCAGGTCGGCTGCGCACCGCCTCGACGAGGACCGGAAGCAGCTGGGCGGCGGCCAATTCGTACCCCGCCGCGGAGGGGTGGAATCCGTCGGTGGCGAACAGTATTTCCGGGGCGGCGCGGAACTCCGAGGCGACCAGTGGTGAACCCATCGGCACCGGGGTACCACCTGCCAGCGTGGTGGCGACGGTCTGCGCCTTGGCCAGACGCACGCTCCAGTTCGCCACCACCGTGCGCAGCGGCTGCTGGATCGCGGTGACGGTGCCCAGGTTCGGGCAGGTGCCGACGACGACCAGCGCGTCGGCCGCGTGCAGCCGCGACACCGCGGCGGCCAGCCTGCGCGCCGAGGCCCGGATGGAGTGCTTCTTGGTGATGTCGTTGGCACCGACCAGGATGACGGCGGCGTCCGGCGGCGGCCCCGCGACGAACATCGCGTCCACCTGCCCGGCCAGGCCCTTGGAGGTGGCGCCGGAGATCGCCTTGGTGCTGAGCCGGATGCGCGAGCCGGTGGCGTCGGCGAGCCCGCGCGCCAGCCGCACGCCCGGGACGTCGGCCGCGCTCAGGCAGCCGAGTCCGGCGGCGGTCGAGTCACCGAAGATCATCAGGTGCAGGTCGCTGGGTACGCCCTTGCGCCACGGTTCGGGCAGCTGCGCGCCGGGAGCGTAGACGCCGTCGGCCTCCGGTGGTTTGGAGGTGTCGCGCCCGATGACCGCGCGCGCCGCCCCGGCCTGCGTCATCAGCAGTCGATACGTCGCCCAGGAGACGGTGCCCGCACTCGATCCGGCGAGCACGGTGGTGGCCCCGGTGACGACAGCGGTCCGCCAGCTGATTCGAGGTGCGCTCACATCCGAAAATTCTACGGCGCGAATCGGCCGCGCAGCAGCTGCCGGACCGGCCGAGCGCGGCGCCGCCGGTGGTGCCACTGCTCACAGGATCCGACCAGGTCGCGACGTCGAGCTACGGCTCTGCAACGATGGGGGTATGCGTATCGCGGATCATGTCGTCGACCTCATCGGCAACACCCCTCTGGTTCGGCTGAACTCGGTGGTCGGCCCGAACGCGGGCCTGGTCGCCGCCAAGATCGAATACCTCAACCCGGGCGGCAGCTCCAAGGACCGGATCGCGGTCAAGATGATCGACGCCGCCGAAGAGGAAGGGCTGCTGAAGCCGGGCGGCACCATCGTCGAGCCCACCTCGGGTAACACCGGTGTCGGCCTCGCGCTGGTCGCCCAGCAGCGCGGCTACAAGTGCGTGTTCGTCTGCCCGGACAAGGTCAGCGAGGACAAGCGCAACGTCCTGCGTGCCTACGGCGCCGAGGTCGTGGTCTGCCCGACCGCCGTGCCGCCGGAGCACCCGGACAGTTACTACAACGTCTCCGATCGCCTGGTCCGCGAGATCGAGGGCGCCTGGAAGCCCAACCAGTACGCCAACCCGGGCGGCCCGGACAGCCACTACGAGACCACCGGTCCGGAGATCTGGCGCGACACCGAAGGCAAGGTCACCCACTTCGTCGCCGGCGTCGGTACCGGCGGCACCATCACCGGCACCGGCCGCTACCTCAAGGAGGTCTCGGGCGGCAAGGTGAAGATCATCGGCGCCGATCCCGAGGGCTCGGTGTACTCCGGCGGCACCGGCCGCCCGTACCTGGTCGAGGGTGTCGGCGAGGACTTCTGGCCCTCGGCCTACGACCCGAGCGTTCCCGACGAGATCATCGCCGTCTCCGACGCCGACTCCTTCGAGATGACCCGCCGCTTGGCCCGCGAGGAGGGCCTGCTGGTCGGTGGCTCCTGCGGCATGGCCGTGGTCGCCGCGATCGAGGTCGCCCGGCGCGATCCCGACGCCGTGGTCGTGGTGCTGCTGCCCGACGGTGGCCGCGGCTACCTGTCGAAGATCTTCAACGACAAGTGGATGAGCTCCTACGGCTTCCTCACCACCCCGCTGGAGGCCGGGCCCGAACCGCTCGTCGGCGACGTGCTGCGCGGCAAGTCCGGCGCGCTGCCCGACCTGGTGCACACCCACCCGTCGGAGACCCTGCGCGACGCGATCGAGATCCTGCGCGAGTACGGCGTCTCGCAGATGCCGGTCGTGGGCGCCGAGCCGCCGGTGATGGCGGGCGAGGTCGCCGGCAGTGTCACCGAGCGCGACCTGCTCTCGGCCGTCTTCGAGGGCCGGGCACAGCTGACCGACTCGGTGGCCCAGCACATGAGCCCGTCGTTCCCGCTGATCGGCTCGGGCGAACCGCTGTCCACCGCCACCAAGGCGCTGTCCGACTCCGACGCCCTGATGGTCGTCGAGGACGGCAAGCCGGTCGGCGTCATCACCCGCCACGACCTGCTCGGCTTCCTCAGCACCGGCTCCATCGGCCACTGAGCCCGCTGCCGCCCCGCGCGCCGGGGCGGCAGCGGTGCCCGGCTAGCGGGTGAGCGCGGAATGCAGGGCGACCCACTGTTCCGGGTGGACGTAGGCGACCACGGTGTCATCGGCGATGCCCGCCTCGGCCAGGGCCGCGTCCACGCCCTGGTATCGGGCGCGCAGCGAGGCGCGCACCGTGCCGCCGACCCCGGAGAATCCGGTGCGCACCAGTTCGGTGTAGGAGTCCCGGTGCGCGACAAGCGGTTCCGGACGCCGGTCGATCCGCAGGATGGCGGAGTCGACGGCGGGGACCGGCCGGAAGCTGGTGCGGTGCACCTGTCCGTGCAGCCGCCAGCCGAACCACGGCCAGCTCGTCGCGGTCAGCAGACTCCACCGCCCGTAGTCGCCGGTGCGTTTGCGCGCGTATTCCCGCTGGGTGAGCAGGGTCGCCGAGGTGAGCGCCGGTGCGGCCAGGCACCAGTCGACGATCTCGGAGGTCACCGAGAACGGGATGTTCCCGACCACCGCGAACGGCGTGCGCGGCGCCTTGGCCTTGGTGAAATCGCCACGCACCACGCGGATTCCGCGCTCGGCCCTGGTCTGCGCCGAGAGTTTCGCCGCCAGCAGCGGATCGATCTCGTAGGCCGTGACCCGCGCGCCACGGCCGGCCAGCGCCCGCGTGAGGACGCCTTCCCCCGCGCCGGGTTCGAGTATCTCGCCCGCCGGATCGGCGACCGTCAGCATCGCGTCGACGGCCGTCCGGTCCACCAGAAAGTTCTGCGAGAGCGTCCTTCTCGCCAGATCGCGCGGCGTCCGGCCGCCGCCGCGCCCGGTGACCTTGCGCTGAGTGTGTGAGTAGTTTCGGTGTGCAAAATCCTGCGCCACGGCAGTTGCCCCTTCGGGTCATCGAGTAGGTGAGAGCTCGATGGGCCCTGGGCGCGCCGGTGGACGCCGATGAGGTATCCGCGTCCGCTAGCGGGCCAGAGCCCGGGCGGAGCGGATGCGAATGAACACGTTGCACGCGAACATGGAAGACGACATGTGGCTCACCCTAGGAATCGGGTGGCGAGCGGCGCAACCGAATTTCGGCCCGACCCGACCGACATCGGGAATCGTCGATCGGATCGGTCACCGACGGCTAGGCGGGGTCGGTGCTCGGCACAGCGCTGGACGCCGTACGCAGGCCGGCGACGGCCGACGCGGCGGCGGTCAGGGCGCTGTTGATGGCGATCTCGCCGCGCATTCCCGGTGCCGCGACCATGTCGCCCACCAGATACACCCCGTCGCCGCGATCGATGGCGGGCCGGTCGCGCCAGGTGGTGCCGGGCAGGTCGAGAGCGCCCGTGCGGCCCTTCGCCGTCGCCGTTCGGTGGAAGGTGGTGCGCGAGCGCCACTCCGGGACGGTGGCGTCGGCGAAGGCTTCCAGGCGGCGGTGCGCCTCGGCGCGGGACTCGGTGTCGCGCACCGGCATCTGGAGCTGGAACAGTGATTCGCCCGTCGGCGCGATGGTGTCGTCCTGCATCGTGTAGCTCTCGTGGAAGCCGCCCGCGTCCAGGTCGAAGACCAGGTTGCGGTCGCGGCTGTCCTTCGTCACGCCGAGGTCGAGCAGGGCGGTGAAACCGCTGACGCCGCGCAGGGAGTCGTCGCCGAGCAGCCGTCGTGCGGAGTCCAGGTCGGTGGCGACGATGACCGGCCCGCCGGTGGGCACCGCGTCCACGCGCGAACCGGTATCGATCGCCACGCCCAGTTCGGTGGCGCGGGTGACCATCCGGTCGATGGTCTGCTGCCAGCCGCCCCGCACCCAGCGGACCGCGGGCACGGCGGGCCCGAGCACCCGCTGGAACAGGTCCCAGACGAAGGCGGCCGAGAGCCTGCCGGTGTTCGCGTCGTAGGTGACCACGCTGATCGCGTTGGCGATCTGCGTGGCGGTGCGTTCGCCCCAGCGCTCGGCGGCCCAGCGGTGGAAGTCGACGTCGACCGGGGCCTGGAGCCACTTGCGCGACTGGGCGCGCAGCATCCCCAGCGGCGGCGCCTTCCGGATCCGGTCGTCGGCGCGGAAACCGATCTTCACCGCCTCCCCGATCGACGGGAAGCCGAGGCCTGCGACGAAACCGCGTTCCTTCAACCAGCGGTAATGCGGTCCGTCGGCGTAGAACACGTGGGCGCCCTCGTGCGCCACGTACGGCGCCGGGGTGGCCCGCCCGCGACCGCCGAGCGTGCGGTGCGCCTCGTGCAGCACGACCGGTGCTCCGGTCTCGGCCGCGGCGATCGCGGCGGTCAGGCCGGCCAGTCCGCCCCCGACAACGGTGATGGGTGTACGCATCAGCTGTCCTCTCCCTCGGTTCCCGCCCGGTCGAGCCGGGCGGCGATCAGCTCTGCGGTGGCTCGCAGATAGCGGTCGGCGTCGACATTCGCCGGGTGTCCGCCGTCGAAGATGTCGCGCATCATCCAGAAGTGCGCGAGCGCGCCGACCAGGACGGCGGCGGTGGCATCCCAATCCCGAACACGCGCACCGGGACCGGCGAGTTCGATCAAGCCGCGGGTGACCGCCGACATGACCACCGCGTACTCCTGCTGCCGGAACACCTCCAGCAGTTCGCCGGGGATCGAGTTGTCCCGCAACAGGATCCGGGTCACGTCCCGGTCGTGGTCGAGGCGTGCCAGGCCGATCCGGCACAGCGCGACGAGCTTCTCGACCAGCTCGCCCCCGGCGGTGAGCGAATCCAGCGCCGCGGCGATGGAGAACTCCGGCGACAGGAAACGATTCCACTCGCCGCGATCCTCGAGCCGGGTCGCCACGGCGCGCACCAGCAGTTCGTCCTTGGACGTGAAATGCCGGTACAGCGCCCCCGACCCGCCGGACAGTCCGGCCGCCTGCTCGATCTGGGCGACCGAGGTCTTGGCGAACCCCTGTTCCCCGAACAGGCGCAAGGCCTCGGTCATGATCCGGTCCCGCGATGTCGGCGTCACATGCCCTCCGTCGTAAGTAACCACTTACTTACACGATGGCCGAGAAGACCACGGGGCGCAAGACCCCGTCCGACCAGCCGTCGACACCCGATTCCGGCAAGAGCAAATTTCTCGCAAATTGACGATTCGGCTCCGGGAACCCGGGTACCCACCGAAGGACGGCATCCGGGTGGGACGAGCGAAAGGACGTGTTGTGGACAACTCCGTAATCGCGATCGACTTCCAGCAAGGTTTCACCGATGCCTGGAGTTCGGTAGCGCAATTCCTCCCCAAATTGGCCGCGTTCGTCGCCATCCTGGTGATCGGCTGGATCATCGCGAAAGTGGTCGCCAAGATCGTCGACGCGGTGCTCGAGCGCGTCGGATTCGATCGGCTGGTCGAGCGCGGGCAGCTCCAGAAGATGATGTCCCGCAGTAAATACGACGCCTCCGATCTCCTCGCGAAGATCGCCTACTACGCCATCCTGCTGATCGCGCTGCAGATCGGTTTCGGTGTCTTCGGACCCAACCCGGTCAGCGATCTGCTCACCGGCATCGTGGCCTGGCTGCCGAAGGCGGCGGTGGCGATCGTGATCGTGGTGATCGCGGCGGCCATCGCGCACGCGGTGAGCGAGCTGGTCACCTCCGTGCTCGGCGGGCTGTCCTACGGCCGGATGCTCGGCCGCATCGCCTCGGTGTTCATCTGGGGAATCGGCATCATCGCCGCGCTGAACCAGATCGGCGTCGCGACCTCGGTGACCACGCCGATCCTGATCGCGGTGCTCGCGACCATCGGCGGCATCCTGGTGGTCGGTGTCGGCGGCGGCCTGGTCCGGCCCATGGAGCAGCGCTGGAACAGCTGGCTCGGCAATCTCGAGGCGGAGATGCCCGCCATGAAGGGTCATGCCGAGGCCTACCAGCGTGGCCGTGAGGACGCGGCGCGCGCGGGTGGGCAGGTCGCGGCGCCCGCCGAAGGCGCGCAGCAGTGGGTCACCCCCGGCGCGGGCTACCCGGAGCCGGGTCGCCCGGAGTGGGGCGGCGACACGGCACGCTGACCGACCGGCGCCGGCGTTCCGTCACCGTCACGGTGGCGGAGCGCCGATTCCGGTGTTCAGGCCGGTTCAGCGTGCAGGCAGACCGCGGCCAAGCGCAGCTGCCACCAGTCGGCCGTGTGCCAGGAGTGCGGGGCCGCGGGGAGCAGCGCCTCGGCGACCTGGTCGAGCAGCCCGCGCGCATACCCCGACAGCAGAATGGCGATCGGAATACGTGCCGATCCGCCGACGCCGAAAGCGAGAATGTCCCGCACGGCCGCGCCGTGCTGGTCGAGCTGAGCCGACAGGCCGGGGGCCTGCGCGGCAGCGGCCGCCGCGGGAACTCCGTACATGGTATTCAGTTGTCGCAGATTTCGACGTGCCGATAATTCGAGCAACGCGGGGCCGGGCGCAAACACCACCAAATGGTAACAATCCCGAGTATCCGGCCGACGGCTAACTCGGCGCTATCGCGCATTCCGCTCGAATTGTGTTGAGCGCAACCATGGTCGGGCCCGCCGCCACTCTGCTGGACTGGCCGGCATGGGCACCGAACGCCGCAAGTTGAAGACCGTCACGGGCGTGAGCGGGTCGCGTGATGTCTACGCCGCCGCACTCGATCCGACTCGCTCCACCCTCGACGAGGCCCAGCGCATCGCCCGGATCGCCGAGGACAACAAGATCGGCGCGGTATTCGCGGCCGACCTGCTCGCCTTCGGCGCCCAGGGCGCGATCGGCGCGCAGGAACCGCTGATCCAGCTGGCCGCGCTGAGCGCGGTGACCACCCATGTCGGCCTCATCGCGACGGTCACCACGACCTTCCAGCACCCGTTCAACCTGGCTCGGCTGTTCGGCACCCTCGATCACGTCAGCAACGGCCGCGCGGCCTGGAACGCGGTGACCTCCTCCCTCGGCGAGGAGAACTACGGCGACCAGGATCTGCCGCGCCCGGAGGAGCGCTACGCCCGCGCGACCGAGGTGCTGACCGTGGTCAACGCGCTGTTCGACAGCTGGCGGCCCGGCGCGCTGCGGCCCGACGGTCACGGCGGCGCGACGCTCCACGAATCGCGGGTGCGGCCGATCGAGCATGCGGGACAGTACTTCTCGGTGCGTGGACCGCTGAACATCCCGCCGCTGCCGCAGGGCAGGCCGGTGCAGTTCCAGGCCGGGCAGTCGGCGGGCGGCATCGAACTCGGCGCGCGGTTCGCCGAGGTGGTGTTCACCTCGCTGCCGACGCTGGAAGACGCGGTCACCTATACGAAGAAGATCCGGACCCGCGCCGCGGAACTGGGCAGGGCGGACGGCCTGCCGCTGATCTTCAGTTCCTTCCACGCGACCTACGGCGCCACCGAAGCCGAGGCCCGCAGACTCGTCCGCGAGGCGGCCGAGGCCACCGACTTCGACGCGGGCCGCCGTCAGCTGGCGGACATGCTCGGCGGCGACATCGACCTGTCCGACCTCCCGCTGGACAAGCCGCTGCCGGAAAGCCTGCTCCCGCAGCTGGATACGGTGCGTCGCCGACGCGGCCGGGTGGAGATTTTCAGCAAGCTCGCCGCCACCGGCGCCACCGTGCGCGAACTCGTCGTCGCCGCCGCGGACACCGGCCACTGGGCCGCCGCGGGCACCCCGGAGCAGCTCGCCGACGCCATCGAGGAGCGCTACCGGGCCGACGTGCTCGACGTGATCTCCCTGGGCGGCCTGGCGCAGGAGCGCACCCGCGACTTCGTCGTCAACGGCCTGCTTCCCGAACTGCGCCGCCGCGGGTTGGTCGACTCCGACTACCTGGCGGGCACCTATCGGGAGAACCTGGAGCTGCCCGCGATCGGCTAGCGGTTCAGAACGGCACCTCGGTGGTGAGCAGCCCGGAGCCGCTCGCGCGGCCGGACAGGATGCGGCAGAACTCGATCGCGTCCAGCTCGAGCATCGGGCCATCGGCCGCGCCGCTCGCCCAGGTACCGCCCGCCGGGCCGTGCAGGGTGAGCCGGTACGGGGCGCCGTGGCGCTGGGCCCACTCGCGGACGACATCGTCGACGATGCGGCCGTCGTGCTCGGCGGTGAGTTCGAGCGGCCGCCCGGTCGCCCGGCTCAGATCGATCCGGTGCATCCACGGGTCGCGGGTGAGGATCACCTCGGTCAGGTAGCCGACCGTCCATCGCTCGTCGACACCGTTGACCCGCTCGGACCCTGGCATCGCCAGCTTGCGCAGGAAGCCGGGCAGCCTGCGCCGGGCGGCCGCGGCGCGCGGACCGAGGCGGGCGAGCAGGGCGGTGAGCTCGGCGGGGGAGCGGACGCCGTAGCGGGTGACCTGGAAGGCGGTCAGCGCGTCGATGCGCTGTTCCTCGCCGTTCGGCCGTCGATCGGCGACCCGGTTCTGCCGGATCATCTCGGTGATCGACACGGTCATCGCGGCCATCCCGACGACGTGCGAGATCAACTGGTGCACAGTCCAGTCCGGGCAATCGGTGGGCCGATCCCAGTCGGCGGGGTCGAGCGCCGCGACGGCGCCGGCGATGCGGGCGTATTCGGTCGCGGCCAGAGTCATCGACTCGGGGCGGGGCAGGGCGCTGCGGCGCGGTGTGGTCGGCGCCGGGGTTGTCGTGGTCATGGGGGATCCCTCGGTTCCGGGGGCAGGCCGACGCTGTCGGCCCACATGGTCATCGCGCGTTCGATCAGCCTGCGTCTGCTGTCGCCGGCCGGATCGTTGGCGAGTTGCTGGTCGATGAGGCCGCCGATCAGGCTGAACCAGATCTCGATGTCACCCCGATCGGTGACACCTGCCTCGGCGAACATGGCGACGGCCGCGCGCACCACCCGCACCGACGGTGCGAACGCCGCGGGCGAGGGCTCGAACCCGGGCACCGTGCGCTGATTCATCAGCTGGTAGCGGGCCAGGTCCGCGACCGCGAAATCGAAGAAGCCGTAGGCGAGGGCGAGCAGCCGGGCCCGCGGCGCGGTGGGCAGGGTGGCGGTCACCCGGACCGCGTACTGCTCGTATTCGGTCCACGCCTGCTCGAACATCGCGTCGTAGATCGCGAGTTTGGCCGGGAAATGGGTGTACAGCGAGGGCGCGCGCATGCCGACCCTGGCGGCGACATCGCGCAGGGTGATCTGCGCCAGCCCGTTCTCCCTGGCGAGTTCCCATGCGACCTGCAGGATCTCCCGCCGTGTCGCCTCACGGCGTTCGGCCTGCCTATCGCGAGTAGTTTCACCTAACACAGTTAGAATTGTGATGCATATCACAACTCTCGTCAAGGGTTTATCGTAGGTCTCGGGGTGCGGCGAAGTTGCGTCAACGGGGCACCGGGTGGATTCTGAGCGGGTAGCACCGACTCGAGACAACTTTCGGCTAACCAGCACGGCGAGCGAAGGGGCCCGTAGTGGACGTCACCGAACCGGCCATTCAGCTGCTCGGCATGACCCCTGTATTTCCTGCTGTAGCAGGGTATTTGGCGCGCGAGGGCGTCGTCCGCTCGTTGCGCCGGTCGCCGTACGCCCCGCTGCTCGGCAGGCTCGTCGCCGCGTTCGCGTGGGGCTGCGGCGGTTTGGCGTCGCTCACGGTGCTCGGCATCCCGGCAGCGATCACCGTCCCGATCGCGCTCACGGTGCTGACCGTCGTGGTCTCGGTGCTGGGGATCGCCTTCGCGGGCGGCCTGATTCGGCCCGCGCCGGTAGCCGGGCGCGGGCCGGGGGTGCCGACCGGGCGCTGACCCCGACCGGCCGGGTTCCGGCTAGCGGAAGGCGTTCGCGTCGGTCAGCGCCTTGCCGATCACCAGCTGGTGCACCTCGGCGGTGCCTTCGTAGGTGAGCACCGACTCCAGGTTGTTCGCGTGCCGCAGCACCGGGTAGTCCAGCGTGATCCCGTTGGCGCCCAAGATGGTTCGGCACTCTCGGGCGATCGCGATGGCCTCGCGGGTGCTGTTGAGCTTGCCCGCGCTGATCTGCTCGCCGGTGATCTCGTGCCGGTCCTTCAACCGGCCCAGGTGCAGCGCCAGCAACTGGCCCTTGCCGAGCTCCAGGGCCATATCGGCGAGCTTGGCCTGGGTGAGCTGGTAGGCGGCCAGCGGCTTGTCGAACACCTCGCGGGTGCGCGCGTAGTCGATCGCCGAGGCCAGACAGTCCCGCGCGGCGCCCAGCGCGCCGAAGACGATGCCGAAGCGGGCCTCGCTCAGACACGCCAGCGGGGAGCTCAGCCCGCCCGATGCGGGCAGCACCGCGTCGGCGGGCAGTCGCACATCGTCGAAATCCAGTGCGGCGGTGAGCGAAGCGCGCAGCGACAGCTTGCGGTGGATCTCGCGGGTGGTGAAGCCGGGAGTGCCGGCGGGCACCAGGAAGCCGCGCACTCGCGGCTTGGCCTCGCCCGGCTCCTCGGCGTAGGCCCAGACGACGGCGATGTCGGCGACCGAGCCGTTGGTGATCCACATCTTGGACCCGTTGAGCACCCAGTCGTCCCCGTCGCGCTTGGCCCTGGTGCGCATCCCGCCGGGGTTGGAGCCGTAGTCGGGTTCGGTGAGCCCGAAACAGCCGATCACCTCGCCCGCCGCCATCGCGGGCAGGTACCGCTGCTTCTGTTCCTCGGAGCCGAAGAAGTGGATCGCGGTCATCGCCAGCGAGCCCTGCACCGAGACCATGCTGCGCACGCCGGAGTCGACGGCCTCGAGTTCCTGGCACGCCAGGCCGTAGGCGGTCGCCGAGGCCCCGGCGCAGCCGTAGCCCTCCAGATGCATGCCGAGCAGTCCGAGCTTGCCGAGTTCGGGCGCGATCTCCCTGGCCGGGAACGTGCCTGCCTCGAACCAGTCGGCGATGTGCGGGCGCAGCCTGCGCTCGCCGAAACGGGCCACCGTGTCGCGAATCTCGCGCTCCTCCGGGGAGAGCAACGGGTCGATCGCGAACAACTCTTCGACAGTCACCATGGCGCCAGCGTAGCCGCACGGTCGGCGGGGAATCCGGCACTCGGTACACCGCGAATACCCCTGCGCACGGCCCGGAAACCGGCCAACTAGTCTGAGGCCATGAGTGAGCTGGGATTCTCGACCAGGGCCATCCACGCCGGATATGAACCCGATCCTCAGACCGGTGCGGTCAACGTGCCCATCTACGCGAGCTCCACCTTCGCCCAGGACGGCGTCGGCGGCATGCGCGGCGGCTACGAATACGCGCGCACCGGCAACCCGACGCGCACCGCGCTGGAAGGCAACCTCGCCGCCCTCGAATCGGGCAGCTTCGCGCGGGCTTTCGCCTCCGGCATGGCGGCCACCGACTGCGCGCTGCGCGCCACCCTGCGCCCCGGCGATCACATCGTGATCCCCGACGACGCCTACGGCGGCACCTTCCGGCTCATCGACAAGGTCTTCAGCCAGTGGGGCATCGAGCACTCGCCCGCGCACATCGCCGATCTCGACCAGGTGCGCGCGGCCATCCGCCCCAACACCAAGCTGGTGTGGATCGAGACCCCGACCAACCCGCTGCTGAGCATCGGTGACATCCCGGCGCTGGCCGACATCGCGCATGAGGCCGACGCCAAGCTGGTCGTCGACAACACCTTCGCCACCCCGTACCTGCAGCAGCCGCTGCTGCTCGGCGCCGACATCGTCGTGCACTCGACCACCAAGTACCTGGGTGGGCACTCCGACGTCGTCGGCGGCGCCCTGATCACCAACAGCGAGGAGCTCGACACCGCGTTCGCGTTCCTGCAGAACGGCGCGGGCGCGGTGCCCGGCCCGTTCGACGCCTTCCTCACCTTGCGCGGCATCAAGACCCTGGCCGTGCGGATGGAGAAGCACTGCGACAACGCCGAGGTGATCGCGGAGTTCCTGACCAACCACCCGGCCATCTCGCAGGTGATCTACCCGGGCCTGCCGACCCATCCGGGCTACCAGATCGCGCAGAAGCAGATGCGCCGCAGCGGCGGCATGATCTCGGTGCGACTGGCAGGCGGCCGGGAGGCCGCGCTGAAGTTCTGCTCGCGCACCGAGATCTTCACCCTGGCCGAGTCGCTGGGCGGTATCGAGTCGCTCATCGAGCACCCGGGCGCGATGACCCACGCCAGCACCGAGGGTTCGGCGCTGGAGGTCCCCGCCGACCTGGTGCGCCTCTCGGTCGGCATCGAGGACATCAGCGACCTGCTCGCCGATGTCGAGCAGGCTCTGAGCTGACCGGGACCCCACAGATGACGAAGCGGCCGCATCCGATGTTCGGGTGCGGCCGCTCGCGTTCGGGTTCGGTTGGTGCGGGCTCGGTCAGGCCAGGATCAGCCGTGGTACGGCTCGGCGCTGACCAGCGTCACCTTCATGGTGTTGCCGTTGGGCAGCGTGTACTCGCGGGTCTCGCCCACCTTGGCGTCGATCAGCGCGCCGCCCAGCGGGGAGTTCGGCGAGTAGGTCTCGAGGTTGGTGGCGCCCAGGCCCTCTTCGCGAGTCGCGATCAGGAAGGTCTCGGTGTCGTCTTCGTCGCCGTCGTAGTAGACCGTGACGACCGAACCCGGCAGGGCGACGCCGGACTTGGTGGGGGCGACGCCGACCTTGGCGTTGTTCAGCAGCTCCTGCAGCTGGCGGATCCGCGCCTCCTGCTGGCCCTGCTCCTCGCGCGCGGCGTGGTAGCCGCCGTTCTCCTTGAGGTCGCCCTCTTCGCGGCGCTCGTTGATCTCGGCGGCAATGACCGGACGATTGGCAATGAGCGAGTCCAGCTCGCCCTTGAGCCTGTCGTGCGACTCCTGGGTAAGCCAGGTCACATTCTCGGTCATCTCGATCACTCCCTAGTAGTTGTTCCCGGCGCACCGGGATTCCCTGAAACCGGCGCTGTACCCTCCGGAGGAGGGCATGCACCAGCCCGACGGCTGGAGCGATCCTGGGGGTGAACCCGTAACCCGGAAACAGCACCGCTGGCCGCCAATGCAGCAAACACGGCTCCGAGCCCCGGAACCGTGTATCAGGCCATTTTAGCATGTCTCATAAATATGCAGGTCAGGCTAGGCGAGCCTGCTATTCGGCGCGCAAATAGCCCGGGACCTGGTCGGTGCAGCCGTAGATATCGCCCGCCGACGGGCGCGCGGAGGACCTGACCGTGGTGGTCACCTGGACGCTGGTGGAATCGGAGCCGGGCACGAGCACCTCCCGCCTGCCGACCTCGGCGCTGTCGCGATCCATGGCACGCACGAAGCAGACGACGGGCTGCCGCGGGTCGTCGCGGGTGACCTTCATCCGCACCGTCAGCGTGGCGTCGTCGACGACCACGTAGCCGAGTTGCTCGGTCTCGATCGCCTTCGGGCCGTACTTCTGGAACCCCAGAAAGGCGACGCCGACCCCGGCGACCAGCACACCGATCCCGAGAACGACCAGCACCCACGTCCGGCGCGCCGGTGGTTTTGTGCCGTAACGGTCGGCGTGTCGGGCTGCGGCGGCGGCCGAGGTCGCCGCGGAGTCCGGTGCGGGCTCGGTCATCGGTTTCTCGCTCCCGGGGGTGGTCGGAACAAACGGGGGGTCGGATGGAACTATAGGGAACGAAGTTCTGACACCCGCGAGCGAGAGCGATGGTGAACGAGACGTGAGTGGCCTTCGCCTCATGGCGGTGCACGCACACCCCGACGACGAATCGAGCAAGGGCGCCGCGACCATGGCCAGGTACGCGGCCGAGGGCGTCGACGTCCTGGTCGTGACGTTGACCGGTGGTGAACGCGGCAGCATCCTCAACCCCGCGATGGACACCCCCGGTGTCCTGGACCGGATCGAGGAGGTCCGGCGCGAGGAGATGGCCGCGGCCGCCCACGCGCTGGGCGTGCGCCAGCACTGGCTCGGCTTCGTCGACTCCGGCCTGCCCGAGGGCGACCCGCTGCCGCCGCTGCCCGAGGGCTGCTTCGCGCTGGTGCCGCTCGAGGAGTCGACCGAGGCACTGGTGCGCGTCGTGCGCGATTTCAAGCCGCACGTGATCACCACCTACGACGAGAACGGCGGCTACCCGCATCCGGATCACATCCGGTGCCACGAGGTGTCGGTCGCCGCGTACGAGACGGCGGGCGATCCGGCGAAGTTCCCCGCGGCGGGCGAGCCGTGGACCCCGCTCAAGCTGTACTACGACCACGGTTTCAGCATGAAGCGCCTGGAGGCCTTCGCCGAGGAGTACGAGCGCATCGGCGAACCGTTCCCGCTGCAGGAGTGGCTGGACCGGATGAAGCAGTTCAAGCGCGGCGATTCGTGGAGCCGGGTCACCACCCAGATCGAATGCTCCAAATACTTCCCCCAGCGTGACGACGCCCTGCGCGCGCACGCTACCCAGATCGATCCGAACGGGGCGTTCTTCGCGATCCCGTTGGAGATGCAGCAGCGGCTCTGGCCGACCGAGGAGTTCGAATTGGCCAAGACGAGGGTGAGCACCGCCATCCCGGAGACCGACCTGTTCGCCGGCATCGAGGACGCCGACCGGTGATGTTGGTCTACCTCGCTCAGAACACCCCGACCGGACCCGAGTTCGGCAAGGCGTCGCCGCTGGGCCTGCTGGTCATCCTGATCCTGCTCGCGGGCACCGTGCTGCTCGTGCGCTCGATGAACAAGCATCTCAAGGGCCTGCCCGAGACGTTCGAGCCCGAGCACCCGGAACCGGACCAGAAGGCGGACGAGGGCACCGAGCCGGGCGCCATCGAGCCGGAAGCCGGCGACAGCACCCCGCCGGCCCCGAAGACCGACTGAGCTAGGGCAGCTGCGCCATATCGGTCACCAGCTCGCCGACCAGATCCCTGGCGGCGGCCGCGTGCTCGGCCAGCTGCCGCGGCGCACCGGTCGCGCTGAGCTCGATCATCTTGTTCATCAACCCGAAGATGACCACGAGCCTGCGGAGCGCGGCTCTGCGCTCGGCCGCGGTCAACTCCGTGCTCTGTAGTGCCTCTGTCCCCGTCACGAGAGTGTGATCGTCGCACCGGCGCGCAATGTTTCGCCGAAACGCCTGGTACTCACCAATCGATGAGGTCGAGCTCGTGGAGGCGGCGGAAGACCATCATGGAGCCGGGGGCCACGTGGTCCATGGCGGCGTATTCGCTGACGGTGAAGTAGCGGAATTCGGCGATTTCGCCGGTGGCGTGGGGTTCGCCGGTGAAGTCGGCGAGGAAACAGGTCATGTGCAGGCCGGTGTTCTTGCCGTGACCGAAGGCCTCGGCCTCGAAGATGCCGAGTTCGGCGACGCCGGAGAGCCCGACGCCGAGTTCCTCCTCGATCTCGCGATGGAGCGCCTCCAGGGGGGTTTCGCCCGGATCGATCTTGCCGCCCGCCATGTAGAAGACGTCCTTGCCTTCCGGGCGCGTCTGGATCAGCCTGCGGTCGCGGACATGGGCGAGGGCGGCGGTGCGGATCATGGAGATCACTCTAGGGTGACTCGCCACATCGTCGACCGGTGATCCGGCTCTCACCCGAACACGAGGTCCTGCTGATCGGGGATCACGCTGCCGTCGGGACGGTGCAACGGCGCGCCGCCGCCCGAGGGGGTGATGTAACCCGCCGTCGCGCAAGGATACGGATCGGACTTGCGCGGCTTGGGGCCGAGGAACATCGGGTTCACCACCCACGTGCCGTCCGCCGAGCCGTAGGCATTGCACATCAGTTCGGTCTTGTTGCGGTTGATGACCAGGCGCAGGCCGGTCGCGTCGCCGAGGAAGACCACGTCGGTGTCGGAATCACCCGCGGCGAAGGCGGCGCGCCGGTCGGCGGGCAGCTGCTGGAAGGCCGCGGCGCCCCGGACGCCGAACACCTGCTCGTTGATCCGGCACCGCTTGCCGTCGATGTAGGTGATCACCTGGTCGGTCCCGGCATCGCCACAGCCGGGGAGGTGCCCGGTGTAGACGCCGTTGTCGGCCAGCAGGGGAACGCCCATGACCCGGTCACCGGGGATGTTCAGTTCCTCGGCCCAGACCTTGACCACCGGTTCGGCCGAGGCGGAGATGATGCGCACGTCGAACCCGTTGTCCCGCAGCACCCGGATGAGGTCCGTCATCTGCGGGTAGTAGCGCACCCAGCCGTCGACCTTCGTGGTGCCGACGGTCTGCTCGGCTCCTTCGGCCGCGGCGAGGTTCTGCGCGCGGGCGGCGCGGGCGAAGTCGGTGATCTGGGCCTCGGTGTAGCCGCGCATCAGCTGAACGACCAACGCGTAGCCGGGTTCGGTGCGGCGGTGATCGTACTGCGTGAAGGCGGCTTTGCCCGATGTGGTCTTGGCGCTGTCGGCCACCGCGACCAGCTCGTCGGCGCAGGCGGTGTTCGTCGAGGTGGGCAGCGGGGTGTTCGGATCGGCGGCACCGCAGGCCGCGGCGAGCGCGCCCGCGGCGTCCGGGCTCAGATGCGCGCCGACCGTGGCCCAGTTCCGGTCGACGGGCTGCAATACCTTGTCGTTGGCCAGCATCCAATAGAACGTGGCGACGCCGATATCGTTCTTCACGACCGTGTTGTCCCAATCGAACAGCGCCAGCGGCGCCGCGCCGGTACCGCCCGCGCCGCACCGCCCGGTCTCCTCGATGAACCGCGCGATCCGTTCCTTGTTGTCCCCGTACCAGACCTGGCTCGCGTCGAGGGTCGAACAGGCCTCCGACACCGAGCGTGATTCGTCGGTTCCGCAGGCGGTCGCGGTCATCAGGGCAGCCGTCATCGCCACCGCCGCTAGGGCGGAGATCTTCGTCATGTCAGTGGTCCTTGTTCTCCAGCGCCGCGGCGATGGTCGAGGTATCTGCGCCCAGACTGTCGGCGCGGGAGGTGTCCTTGAGGTCGACGCCCGAGCGTCCGAGCCTGCGCGCGCCCGCGACCAGTCCCGCCACGACGCGGGCGGCGTCGAGGTAGGTGAGTCCGTCGGGCGGGTGGATGTTGGAGATGCAGTTGCGCTCGGCGTCGGCGCGGCCGGGACGCGGGGCGTGGGTCAGATAGATGCCCAGACTGTCGGCGACCGAGAGGCCGGGGCGTTCCCCGATGATCACCAGGACCGTCCGCACGCCCATCGCCGCGGCGATGTGGTCGCCCAGGGCCACGCGCGCCTGGGTGGCGATCACCGGCGGGGCCAGGGTGTAGCGGTCGGCGAGTTCGTCGGCCAGCGCGCCCAGCAGACCCGCGCCGTGGTCGGTGAGCGCGCGCGGGGACAACCCGTCGGCGAGCACGAAACCGATGTCGGCACCGTGGTTGTCGATGCCGGACAGGTCGGCGGGCAGCCTGCCGAGGTCGGGACGGCGCAGATATTCCGAGCGGTCGGCGGCCTTGCTGGTCACCGTCACCGGCTCACCCAGGCCCATGCTCGCGATCTGCTCGGTGAAGATCTCCACGTCGAGCGGGACGTGCACCGCGTCGCGGGCGGCGGCGTGCGCGGCCCGCAGGGCCAGGACCTCGGTGGTGGGCAGGGCGTCACCGGTGCGGCCGAGCCCGATCCTGGCCTGGGTGTTGCGCCGCAGATCGCGCCAGAACTCCTGGGCCACAGCGGCTTCGGCGCGCTCGTCCGGTGTCGACTCGCCCACGACGTGTCCTCTCGGCTCGGTATTCGATCGCACGATGCGCAGCACGGGCTTGGTCGCGATGGGTTTCATCGGTTCGCCGCCAGGGCGCGCAGCGGTGACGACAGCGGTGCCACCTGGCGGATCCGGCCGTTGGCGTCGAGCATGCCGAGCCCGGACAGCCACGCCTCGAATTCCGGTGCGGGGCGCAGGTTCAGCACCTGCCGCGCGTAGAGCGCGTCGTGGAAGCTCAGGCTCTGGTAGCCCAGCATCACGTCGTCGGCGCCCGGCACGGCGATGACGAAGGCGCAGCCCGCCGCCCCCAGCAGGGTGAGCAGGGTGTCCATGTCGTCCTGGTCGGCTTCGGCGTGGTTGGTGTAGCAGACGTCCACGCCCATCGGCAGGCCGAGCAGCTTGCCGCAGAAGTGGTCCTCTAGCCCGGCCCGGATGATCTGCTTGCCGTCGTAGAGGTACTCGGGTCCGATGAACCCGACGACCGTGTTCACCAGCAGCGGCCGCAGCTCCCGGGCGACGGCGTAGGCGCGTGCTTCCAGCGTCTGCTGATCCACCGGCCGATCACCCACGCCCAGATGAGCGTTCGCGCTCAGCGCCGAGCCCTGCCCGGTTTCCAGGTACATCACGTTGTCGCCGACGGTGCCGCGCGCGAGTGAGCGTCCGGCCTCGTTGCCCTCGCGCAGCAGCGCGAGGTTCACGCCGAAGCCGGCGTTCGCGCCCTCGGTGCCTGCCACCGACTGGAACACCAGATCCACCGGCGCGCCCGCCTCGATCAGCCCGATGGTCGTGGTGACGTGGGAGAGCACGCACGACTGGGTCGGGATGTCGAAGCGCAGCCGGACCTCGTCGAGCAGGTGCAGCAGGTCGGCGGTGGCCTGGGGCGAGTCGGTGGCCGGGTTGATGCCGATCACCGCGTCACCGCAGCCGAGCAGGAGCCCGTCCAGGGTGGCGGCGGCGATCCCGCGCGGATCGTCGGTCGGATGGTTGGGTTGCAGCCGGGTGCTCAACCGGCCGGGCAGGCCGATGGTGGTGCGGAAGCCCGCGGTCACCACGGTCGCCTTGGCCACCGCGATCAGATCCTGATTGCGCATGATCTTGCTGACCGCCGCCACCATCTCCGGCGTCAGTCCGGGCGACACCGCGGCCAGCGTCGTCGCGGCGTCGTCGGTGGCGGCGACCGCGAGCAGCCAGTCGCGCAGCCCGCCCACGGTGAGGTGGGCGATCGGGCCGAACGCGGTGCGGTCGTGGCTGTCGATGATCAGCCGGGTGACCTCGTCGGTCTCGTACGGCACGACCACTTCGTCGAGGAAGGTGGTCAGTGGCACGTCGGCCAGCGCCCACTGCGCGGCCGCCCGTTCGGCGTCGGTCGCGGCGGCGCAGCCGGCGAGCTGGTCGCCGCTGCGTTCGGGGGTGGCCTTGGCCAGGAGATCGACCAGGCCGTCGAACGTATAGGTCGTGGTGCCGGCGGAACTGCGGTACACGGTCATCGGGTGCCGCCTCCTTTCGCGGGATCGGTGACCCGGCGGCGATCGCGTCGCCGCCGGGTGCCTGGGGTGCGGTTATTCGAGGTCTTGTTCGGCCTTGGCCAGCGCGGCGAATTCCTCGTCGGGCGACTTGGCGACCAGGTGTTTGCGACTGTAGAGGCCGAAGTAGGCCATGAAGGCGCAGAACACACCGAGGGTGAACAGTGCCGCCTTCGGGTCGACCAGGAAGGTCGCCGCGACCGATGCCGCCGCGATGACCAGGGCGAACGAGGTGGTCGCGATGCCGCCGGGGGTGCGGTAGGGGCGCGGCATGTTCGGCTCGCGGACCCGGAGCACGATGTGGCTCACCATCATCAGCACGTAGCTCACGGCCGCGCCGAACACGGCCATGTTCAGCAGCATCGCGCCCTCGCCGGTGAGCGAGAGGGCGAAGCCGATGACACCCGGCACGATCAGCGCCAGCACCGGCGCCTTGCGGGAGTTGGTCACCGACAGGCTGGTGGGCAGATAGCCGGCCCGCGAGAGCGCGAAGGTCTGCCGGGAGTAGGCGTAGACGATGGAGAAGAAGCTGGCCACCAGACCGGCCAGGCCGATGTAGTTGACCACCTTGGCCGCCGGGCTGTCGCCGAGCGCCTCGACCAGCGGGTTGCCCGAGGACGACGCGCCCTGGGCGCCGAGCGCGCCGGTCACCAGGAACAGCACCACCGCGCCGGTGACCACCAGCAGCAGCATCGCGACGATGATGCCCTTGGGCACGTTCTTCTCCGGCTCGGTGGCCTCCTCGGCCGCCAGTGGCACGCCTTCGACGGCCAGGAAGAACCAGATGGCGAAGGGGATCGCTGCCCAGACACCCAGGTAGCCGAACGGCAGGAACGACGAGGAACCGGCGGCGTCGAGGTCGGGCGCGATGTTGGTCAGGTTGGCCACGTCGAACTTGCCGAGCGCGGCGATCGCGAAGATGACCAGGCCGACCAGCGCGATCGCGGTGATCACGAACATCGCCTTGAGCGCCTCGCCCGCGCCCCCGAGGTGGATGCCGATGAACAGCGCGTACACCGCCAGATACACCCACCAGCCGTCGGTGATCCCGAACAGGTTCAGCGATTCCACGTAGGCGCCGATGAAGGTGGCGATGGCGGCGGGCGCGATCGCGTACTCGATGAGAACCGCTGTGCCGGTGGCGAATCCGCCCCACGGTCCGAGCGCGCGCCGGGCGAAGGTGTAGCCGCCGCCTGCCGCGGGCAGTGCCGAGGACAGCTCGGCCATGCCGAGCACCATGGCCAGATACATGGCCGCGATGACGATCGCGGCGATCAGCAGACCACCGAAACCGCCCTCGGCGAGGCCGAAATTCCAGCCGGAGTAGTCACCGGAGATCACATAGCTCACGCCGAGGCCGGCCAGCAGCACCCAGCCGGCCGAGCCGGAGCGCAGGGTGCGTTTGGCGAGATAGTCGTCGGCGGGGGTGTCCGACCCCGCGGCGGGAATCGCGTCGGTACTCACAGGGAAATCTCCTCATCAACAAACAAGCGCGTAGCGACGGCAACGGTGATCGTCGAGGGTTGAAGAATGGTTGACGACTGTTACGGCCGTGGAACCCGCAGGTCAGCGGCGCGTATCGAGCGCCGCCGACCTGCGGAAACGATGTGATTGCGCGTGTTTCACATCACTGTTGAACGGTGTCACCGGTGGGCGGCGGCGGCTGGGATTCCAGCGCGGCCACCTCGTCGTCGGTGAGCAGGCGCGAGCGGATCAGGAACCGCACGCCTTCGGGGGCTTCCAGCGAGAAGCCGCTGCCCCGGCCGGGCACCACGTCGACGGTGAGATGGGTGTGCTTCCAGTACTCGAACTGGTCGGCGCTCATCCAGAACGGGGTCTCGCCCGGCAGATATCCCAGCAGCACGTCCGAGGCGCCCACGCGGAACTCGCCGCGTGGGTAACACATCGGGGAACTGCCGTCGCAGCAGCCGCCGGATTGGTGGAACATGACCGGGCCGTGCTGCCCGGTCAGTTCCCGCAGCAGCGTCGCCGCCTGGTCGGTGAGGTCTACTCGCCCTACCATCAGCGTCGCGCCATCAGAAGAAGCCGAGCTTCTGCGGCGAGTAGCTGACCAGCAGGTTCTTGGTCTGCTGGTAGTGGTCGAGCATCATCTTGTGATTCTCGCGGCCGATGCCGGACTTCTTGTAGCCGCCGAACGCCGCGTGCGCCGGGTAGGCGTGGTAGCAGTTGGTCCACACCCGGCCCGCCTTGATCCCGCGGCCCAGCCGGTAGGCGGTGTTCATATCGCGGGTCCACACGCCGGCGCCGAGGCCGTAGAGGGTGTCGTTGGCGATCTTCAGCGCCTCGTCGGTGGAGTCGAAGGTGGTCACCGCGACGACCGGACCGAAGATCTCCTCCTGGAACACGCGCATGTCGTTGCTGCCCTTGAAGATGGTCGGCTCGATGTAGAAGCCCCCGGCCAGCCCGTCGACGGCGCGCACCGAGCCACCGGTGAGGACCTCGGCGCCTTCCTTCTTACCGATGTCGATGTAGGACAGGATCTTCTCGAACTGATCGTTGCTGGCCTGCGCGCCGATCATGGTGGCCTCGTCGAGCGGATTGCCGCTGACGATCGCCTTGGTGCGCTCCACGCAGCGGGCCATGAACTCGTCGTAGATCGAGGACGCGATCAGCGCGCGCGAGGGACAGGTGCAGACCTCGCCCTGGTTGAGCGCGAACATCACGAAGCCCTCGACGGCCTTGTCCAGGAAGTCGTCGTCGGCGGCCATCACGTCGGGCAGGAAGATGTTGGGGCTCTTGCCGCCCAGCTCCAGCGTCACCGGGATGATGTTCTCGCTGGCGTACTGCATGATCAGCCGGCCGGTGGTGGTCTCACCGGTGAAGGCGACCTTGGCCACGCGCGGGCTCGACGCCAGCGGCTTGCCCGCCTCGACACCGAAGCCGTTGACCACGTTGAGCACACCCGGCGGCAGCAGATCCGCGACGAGTTCGACCACCTTCATGATCGAGGCCGGGGTCTGTTCGGCGGGCTTGAGCACCACGGCGTTGCCCGCCGCGAGCGCGGGCGCCAGCTTCCAGGTCGCCATCAGGATCGGGAAGTTCCACGGGATGATCTGGGCGACCACGCCGAGCGGCTCGTGGAAGTGGTAGGCGATGGTGTCGGCGTCGACCTCGCTGATCCCGCCCTCCTGCGCCCGCAGCACACCGGCGAAGTAGCGGAAGTGATCGACCGCCAGCGGCAGGTCGGCGGCCAGGGTCTCGCGGACCGGCTTGCCGTTGTCCCAGGTCTCGGCGACGGCCAGCGCCTCGAGGTTCGCCTCGATCCGGTCGGCGATCTTGTTCAGGATGTTGGCGCGCTCGGCGGCGGAGGTCGCACCCCAGGCGTCGGCGGCGCGGTGGGCGGCGTCGAGGGCCAGTTCGATGTCGGCCGCGGTCGAGCGGGCGATCTCGCAGAACGGCTGCCCGTCCACCGGCGAGGTGTTCTCGAAGTACCGGCCCTCGACGGGCGGGACCCACTTGCCGTCGATGAAATTGTCGTACCGCGGCGCGTAGCTGACGATGCTGCCCTCGGTGCCCGGCTTGGCGTAGATCATGTGCGGAGGCTCCTCGCTGATTCCGGTGAAGCGTGACGCCCATCACTATCCGCCGCGAGGGTTGATGAAACGTTGAAGCCGGACCGATCAGGCGCGAAGTGCGCTGTGCAGGCGGGCCGCGGCGACGGCGCGGCGCGCGTCACGCGGGGGCAGCAGGGCCAGGGCGTGTTCGTGCACCGCGATGTCGTCGGGGGCGGCCTCGCCGTAGGTGAGCGCGTGGTCGGCGTCGGGGCTGGCCAGCACGGCATTGCGCATGGCGACCTCGAGGTAGTCGCGCCATTCGCTGATGCCCGGCGTGTCCGAATCCGGCAGCAGCGGACCGTGATACAGCCGGACGGCCGTGTCGAGGTCGCCGGTCTCGAGCGCGCGCACGACGTCGACGGCGTCGCAGGACAGGGCGGTGGTGAAGCGGTAGACGCGGCTGGTGATGTCGCCGCCGGTGGCGCGGCGCAGGTAGGACATCTCCGATTTCAGCGTGCTCGCGCCGACCGCTCGATCGCCGTAGACGGCGTAGTGCAGGCGTTCGTGGCTGTAGCCGTCGTCGTCGAGGGCGAGCAGAGTGAGGATCTCGAGCTGGCGCGGGCGCAGCCGGATCGGGGTGCCGTCGCGCATCAACCGGCCGGTGCCCAGGCAGGTCAGCCGCATGCCCGCCGGCGCGGGCAGCGCCGCGTGCAGTTTGGATTCGATGGCCGTGGTCATGGTGCGCACGGTCGCCATCGCCAGCGGATGGGAGCGCTTCCATGTGGTCGACAGGTCGAGCACGCCGAGCAGGGTGCCGTCGGCGGCGCGGATCGGCGCGCAGTAGCAGACCCAGCCGTGCAGGGCGGCGACCAGATGCTCGGCCGAGAACACGGTGTGCGGCTGATCGGTGCGCAATGCCAGCGACAGGGCGTTGGTGCCCATGTGCGCCTCGTCCCAGCGGCCCCCTGGCGCGAAGTTGACCTGCTCGGCCCGCCTGCGCATGACCGGTCCGCCGTAGGTCCACAGGATGGTGCCCGACGCGTCGGTCACCGCGGCGACGTATCCGGCGTCGTCGGCGACGCTGTGCAGTTGTTCCTTGAGTTCGGTCACCGGCCCGCGCAGCGGCGACTCCGCCCACCGCGGCCCGATGTCGGTCTCGCTCTCCGGGGCGCAGTCCCGCCCCGGATCCACCGTCCGCAACGACCGCAGCCACGATTGCGCCACCTCGGTCCGCACGGCCGAACTACGCCCGAGCGCCGATTCCCCCGCGGGCACCCACTGCGCCCACTCCCGCTCCAGCGCAGCGCGCTGTGCCGAGAGTGTCAGCTGCGATGCCATCAGCGGTTTCGCGTCTTCCTGTTCGATTGCACGATACGGTCTGCACCTCTCATCATGCCCCACCTCCGCCCGCTGAGCAGCACTTTCGAGGGCGGACGACGGCCTCGTCGACCGCTCGTCCGATGGCGGTGTGCCTGTCGAGCCGGTTCGGATCGCCGGGGCCGCGGTGGATGTCGCGGTCCCGGGGTCGTCGCTGCCGGGGGTGGCGATGGCGGGGTTCGCCGGGCAGGCCACGACGGATGTCGAGCTGCGGCTGGTGCCGTATCCGGCGGTGACGGTCTTCCTCGATGTCGGGGACGGGTTTCTCGTCGACGCCGGTGATGAGGCGGGGCTTTCACCGGGCTGACACCGGCGGCGCCGGCGAGCGCGCCGTGGCTCTCGGTCGACGATGTCGCGTGGGCCGGTCGGCCGTACGCGACCGCGACCGTCGGTTGATCCGCTGGGCGGCGACATCGCTGATCGATCGTCGCGCCGCGAACGAGTGCGTCCGCCGGAGGCGACAGGTCCCGGTACACCTGGACGTGGCACGGGATCCGCGACGGGAATATTTGTCCAATACCTCGATCGGCCTGCGGCCGATGCTGTGTGTCGTATCCGAAACCGCGTCATCGGTGACGCGGCGTGAGCGAGGAGGATCGATATGACCGCACGCGAACGAGCGCCCCGGGGCGTACGGCTGCTGCACGCCTTACAGAAGGAGCCGGACTGGCCGTCGCTCACGCCCGAGGATCTGGTCGTCGTCCGGGATGCCGCCAACCGCAAGGCCTCCGCCCGTCTCGCCCGCGTGATCACCGGTTCTCCCGATCGTGGCGCCGCAATCGACTGGCGGGAAGTGGTCCTGCCCGATCGCGTGCTCCCGGTGCGGGTGTACCGGCCGGTGCGCGACGGTGCCACGCCCCTGCCGCTGATCGTGCACGTCCACGGTGGTGGATTCGTCGGCACCGCGACCCAATGCGACTGGGCCAACAGTCATCTCGCCGCCCGTCTGCCCGCGCTCGTCGTCTCGGTCGAGCATCGGCTGCTCGCGCCGGGCACTCCGCTGGCCGCGGCCGTCGACGACGGCTGGGATGTGTTGCGCCACGTGGTCGCGCACGCCGAGGACTGGGGCATCGATCCGGCACGGGTCGCCGTGGCCGGGGAGAGCACCGGCGGCCTGATCGCCGCCATGGCCGCGATCCGGGCCGCGGCCACCGAATTCCCGCTCCGGGCGCAGATCCTGGTCAATCCGGCCGTCGACCTCACCGCGACGATATTCGACTATCCCTCGATGACCGAGCACGCCGACAGCCCCATGCTGACCCGCCCACGCCTCGATCTGTTCCAGCGGCTGGCCGTTCCGCCGGGCTCGGATGCCCGCGCGGTCTCGCCGCTCTACGCCGAGCTGGCAGGGCTGGCCCCGGCACTCGTCCTGATCCCGACGGTCGATCCGGTCGCCGGCCAAGGCCGCCGCTACGCCGAGCGGCTGCGCGAATCCGGGACCCCGGTGCGGCTCGCCGAACATCCCGGCGCGCCGCACGCCTTCATCACCCTGCCCGGACTGGTTTCCCAGGCGAAGGCCGCGCGGGCCCAGATGGTCGAGTTCCTCACCGATCGTCTTGTGGCGCACCGATCTCCGCGGCAACGCCGTTGAGGATCAGTTCGAGACCGAAGACGAAGTCGCTGTCGGCGGGCTGGTCCGACGGCGACCGGAAGACCGGCGCGGCGAAGAGTCCGGCCGCCTCCGGGAATCGCTCCGCGTCGACGAGCCGGGCCAGCGCGGCGCCGTAGTTCTGGTTGACCTGGGACTCGCTCAGGCCGGATTCCGCTCTGCCGTCGGTCAATTGCTGGGTGAGCAGGCTCGCCTGCCGGACGTGCATGCTCACCAGCATCACGACGCCCACCTTGGTCGCCCAGTCGAGCCGGGTCGCCGCGAGGGGGCGCAGCGCGGCATCCATCCAGCTGATCGCGTGGGGTCCGCGCGGCGGCCCGGCGATCGGCAGCTGCGGCACCCACGGGTGCGCGGCGTAGGCCGCGAGCAGGGCGTGGGCCCAGCGGCGGAGTCCCTCGCGCCACTGGGCCGGGGTCGTCCACGTCGGCGCGGGACCGAGCGCGAAGTCGGCCATCAGCTCGAACAGCTCGTCCTTCGAGCCGACGTGGCGGTAGAGCGCCATCTTCGTAAAGCCCAGGGCCGCCGCGACTTTGGTCAGCGTCACCTCGTCCAGGCCGCCCCGGTCGGCCAGGTCCACCGCGGTGCGCACGACCGTGTCGACATCGAGTTCGGCCGGTCGTCCGAGCCGGGCCGGGGTGGGTAGTCGCCAGAGCCTGGCCAGGTCGGCGGGGATCGCCTCGTCGGCCGTCACGGCAACTACCTCCTCGGAGTTCGGCGGCGTCGGCTCGGCCGCTGCGGGAATACTATCGCCATAGTTAGTCTCCCTGAGATACTATCTCCTAGACACTATCTACGAGACGGGCAATCTCATGACCGATCAACTGGTCGCTCCCGGGTCCCGGGTGCACGATGTGGACGCCCTGCGCGGCTTCGCGCTGCTGGGGATCTTCGTCGTCAACATCACCTTCATGGCCTCGGGGTATCCGGGCAATCTGGTCGTCGACCCGCAGTTCACCTCGCGTCTCGACGAGGTCGTGCGCGGCGTGTCGTCGGTGTTCGTCGACATGAAGTTCTATGTGCTGTTCTCCTTCCTGTTCGGCTACTCCTTCACCTTGCAGATGGAATCGGCGGCCGCGGCCGGGGCCGCCTTCGAGCCGCGCATGCTGCGCCGGATCGCGGGGTTGATCCTGCTCGGCGTGCTGCACATCGTGTTCCTGTACGGCGGGGATGTGCTGACGACCTACGCGGTGGCCGGTCTGGTCCTGTTCTGGATGCGGGGGTGCGCGGACCGCACCGCGCTGCGGGTGGCCGCCGCGCTGTACGGCGTCGTGCTGGTGGGCCTCGTGTCGAGCGGGCTGTTCCTCGACGCGTCGGCCGTGCTGCCGTCGGCGGAGCAGGCGCGTGCCGCCGCCGAGCAGTCGACCGCGGCGATGCTGGGTGGCTGGGGCGAGATCATCGGCCGGCACCTCGACGGCCTGTGGCTGCTGATCCTGCAAGCGCTCACTCTGCAGGGGCCGACCGCGCTCGCGATGTTCCTGCTCGGCCTGGTCGCGGGTCGGCGGAAGGTGCTCGCGCGGGTGCGTGGCGACGAACCGATCCTGCGGCGTGTCCAGTGGATCGGCTTTCCGGTGGGTGTGGCCGGTGGTCTGGCGTACACCTTCGGTGGCGGCAATGGGCATACGGTGGCCGTCGCCGTCAGCGTGGCCACCGCGCCGCTGCTCGCCGCCGCGTATGTCGCGACGCTGCTGCGTCTGATGCACAGTCCGCGCACCGCGTGGATCCGCTCGGCGCTGGCGCCGGCGGGACGGATTGCCCTGACCAATTACCTCGGCCAGTCCGCGATCGGGCTGATCCTGTTCACCGGGGTCGGGTTCGGCCTGGCCGGGCGCTTGTCTCCGCTCGAGACGATGACGCTGGCCGCGGTGATCTTCGCGGTGCAGCTGTGGGTGAGCGCGCTGTGGCTGCGCTGGTATCGATACGGGCCCGCCGAGTGGCTGCTGCGCTGGGTGACCATCGGGCGCAGGCCGGCCTGGCGAGCGCCGCTGTCCCCGGTCGGCTGAGGTTCGCGAGGAGATCCTTGCCGCCCGACGGCTCCCGTGGCACCGCTGCCCGCTGCCCGCCCGCCTCGGCCGCGCGGCCGTCGCCACCATCGCCGGCGGCCTCCTGCTCCGCGGATCCCTGGGTCCGGTCTACTCGGGGTCGCTCGCCGAGCGCACCCTGTTCACCCGATGGGACCTGGCGGTGTACTCCCCGTTCCGCCTGACCGTCGGCGCCATCGCGGCCTATGTCGCGATCGCTGGGGAAGTGTGAGACCTCTTCGTGTTCACCAGGATTCGATCAGCGGGGCGTCGTGCGGGCGCTGTCGCCATCGCTCGGTGAGTCGACCGAGCCGGGCCTGGGCGGAGACACTGCCGACGCCGGCGATCTTGCCGTCCCGGATCTCCAGGATCGCCACCCCGAGAACGCGATCGTCGAGCGTGAACAGCATGGCCGGGCACCTGTTGACGACGGCCGCATGGATCGACGGCGAGCCGCCGACGAGTTCGTGCTTGGCGGGCGTCGGCGTGAAGCCGATCCGCACCGCGGCGGCGAGCCGTGCCGGGGTCGAGTACCGGATCAGCGTGCCGGCCAGGCCGAGCGCGCCGTCGGAGACGCCGGTCGCGTCGTCGGTCAGCAGGGCCACCAGGCGCTCGGTCCGGCCCGACGTCGCGGCCGCGACGAACGCCTCGACGATCCGCCGTGCGGCCGCCTGGTCGGTGCCGGTCTCGTTGCCCGCGGCGGCGATTCGGCGCCGGGCCCGGTGGGCATGCTGCTGACTCGCGGACTCGGTGATGCCGAGAATCCCGGCGATCTCGGCATGACTGTGGGAAAAGGCTTCGCGCAGTACGTAGACGGCCCGTTCGACCGGCGAGAGCCGCTCCATCAGCAGCAGCACCGCCAGCGTCACGGATTCGCGTTGTACGGCGGTCTCGGCCGGACCCAGCATGGGATCGCCGTCGAGCAGCGGCTCGGGCAGCCACGCGCCGACCGAACGTTCGTGGCGTACCCGGGCCGAGCGGAGGCGATCGATCGCCAGGTTGGTGACGATCTTGGTCAACCACGCCTCCGGCACGTCGACGTACTCCCGGTCGGCGTCCTGCCACCGCAGGAACGCGTCCTGCACCGTGTCCTCGGCGTCGGCGGCCGAACCCAGGAGGCGGTACGCCAACGAGGCCAGCCGGTTCCGGCTGGCCTCGAAGTGCTCCACGGCGACGAGGTCCATGCGCACGACCCTAGGCGGGGACCACCCGGGGCGAGACCGCGCGGTCGGTGGCCAAGCGGTATCGGTGATTCGGCCTACCGAAGGTCGGGCGGCTGATCGCCCAGGCGCTGGTCGCCACGATCGCCGCCTTGACCCGCGCCGCCGGTCGCCCGCGCAGGGCACCGGACTTGGCGCGTGCCCGGCCGTCGACCAGCTGGAAGATGCCGTCCTCGCGCCCGAGACTGACATGGTTGCCGACATAGGACAGCTTGGTCGCCTTGATCTTGCGCCCGGTCAGGTCACCGATGATCGCCGCCGCCGCCTGCGCGCCGGTGAATCCCGCCGACGCGCACGACATCGGCAGGGGCAGCCCGTTCTCGCCGAGGACGAAGACGCTGTCGCCGGCCACGTACACCTCCGGGTGCGAGATCGACCGCATCTGCCGGTCGACCGTGATCCGGCCGTCGGGCTCGACCGCCAGCGCACTGGCGGCGGCGATCGGCCCGACGGCGAACCCGGCGGCCCACACGGTCGCGTCGGCGGCGAGCACGGTTCCGTCGACGGCGACGGCTCCGTGCTGTTCGACCCGCGCTATCTCGGTGTGCTCGTGGACCGTGATGCCGAACCGGTCGAAGGCGCGCCGGAGGTGCTCGTGCGCTTTCGGCCCCAGCCAGCCGCCCAGCTCACCGCTGGTGGCCAGACCGACGCGGAGCCCCGGACGGGCTTCGGCGATCTCGGTGGCCGTCTCGATCGCGGTCAGATTGCCGCCGACCACCAGGACCTGCCCGTCCTCGGTCAGTTCGTCCAAGCGGGCCCGCAGGCGCAGTGCGGACTGCCGGGCGGCTACGTGGAAGGCATGTTCGGCGACGCCGGGAACCCCGTGCTCGGCGGCGGTACTGCCGAGCGTGTAGAGCAGGGTGTCGTAGCCGAGGCGGTCGGTACCCACGTCGTCGGTGATCGTCACCGTCCGGCGGTCCACGTCGACGCCGGTCACCCGGGCCACGCGGAGCTCGATGCCGGTGCCGGCGAAGATCTCGGTCAGCGGCCGGTGCGGAAGATCGTGCCCGGCGGCGAGCTGATGCAGACGCAGCCGCTCGACGAAATCGGGTGCGGCATTGACGACGGTGATCTCGACGTCGGCGGTGTGCAGCTGACGGGCCAGATACCCGGCGGTGAAGGCCCCGGCGTAACCGGCTCCGAGGACGACGATGCGGTGCTTCATGATTGGCTCCCTGTCTGCTTCGTGTGCTCCTTGAACGAGACAGCTCCGGATTTCCTGACAGGGTCCACCAGTGGCATGGGTCACTCTCCGGGAAACGGGGCAGCACTAGGCTGAGGTCTCACCGATCTGGAAGGCTGGCACTGTGAACCGGTTGGGTAGCGCGACTTCGCCGTATCTGCGTCAGCATGCCGACAATCCGGTGCATTGGCGGGAGTGGGATGCCGATGCGCTCGCGGAAGCGGCCGAGCGGGATGTGCCGATCCTGCTGTCGATCGGCTACGCGTCGTGTCACTGGTGCCATGTGATGGCGCACGAGTCGTTCGAGGACGCGGCCACGGCCGAGCAGATGAACGCCGACTTCGTGTGCGTGAAGGTGGATCGGGAGGAACGGCCCGACCTGGACGCGGTGTACATGAACGCGACCGTCGCCATGACCGGGCAGGGCGGGTGGCCGATGACCTGCTTCCTCACCCCTGACGGCGCGCCGTTCTACTGCGGCACCTACTACCCGAAACAGCCGCGCGGCGGGATGCCGTCGTTCACCCAGCTGCTCAGCGCCATCACCGACACCTGGCGCAACCGGCGCGAGGACGTGGACAAGGCGGCCGAGCAGGTCACCGACGCGCTGCGGGCGCAGGCGACCGGGCTGCCCGACGCCGAATTCGCCGTCGTACCGGAACTTCTCGACAAGGCGGTGCTGGCGATCGCCGCCGACGAGGACCGCGAGCACGGCGGTTTCGGTGGGGCGCCGAAGTTTCCACCGTCGGCGCTGCTGGAAGGTCTGCTGCGGCACTGGGAGCGCACCGGTGATCAGGCCGTGTTCGACCTGGTCGAGCGCACCGCCGAGGCGATGGCCCGCGGCGGCATCTACGACCAGTTGCGCGGCGGCTTCTCCCGCTACTCGGTCGACGCGGGCTGGCTCATCCCGCACTTCGAGAAGATGCTCTACGACAACGCCCTGCTGCTGCGCGCCTACGCTCATCTCGCCCGCCGCGTGCCCCCGACGCCGCTGGAGTCGTTGCCGCACCGCGTGACTCGCGAGACGGTCGAATTCCTGCTCGCCGATCTCGGCACCGCGGACGGCGCGTTCGCCTCGGCGCTCGACGCCGACACCCACCTGGAACCGGGCGGCCCCGGGGTCGAGGGCGCCACCTATGTGTGGACGCCCTCGGAACTGATCGGCGACCTCGGCCCGCTCGACGGCGTCTGGGCGGCAGAGGCTTTCGGCGTCAGCACGGGCGGTAATTTCGAACAGGGCACCTCGGTGCTCACCCGCCGCAGCGATCCCGTCGACGCCGAACAGTCGGCCCGCTTCGACCGCCTGCGCACCCGGCTGCTGGAACTGCGCGCCCAGCGTCCGCAGCCCGCCCGCGACGACAAGGTGGTCACCGCCTGGAACGGCATGGTGATCACCGCGCTCGCCGAAGCCGGTGCGGCACTGGAGGAACCGTCGTGGGTGGCGGCCGCGGTCCGCTGCGCGCGCTTCCTGCTCGATATCCACCTGGTCGACGGCAGGCTGCGCCGCGCCTCGCTCGACGGCGTCGCGGGCACCCCGCCCGGCGTCCTCGAGGACTACGCCTGGCTCACCACCGGCCTGCTCGCCCTCTACCAGGCCACCGGCGAGCCCGACTGGCTCGCCGCCGCGCAGGTGTTGCTGGACAGCGCGATCGACCACTTCGCCGATCCGGAACGCCCCGGCAGCTGGTTCGACACCGCCGACGACGCCGAGACCCTCGTCGCCCGTCCGCGCGACCCGGTCGACGGCGCCACCCCGGCGGGTTCCTCGGCCCTCGCCGAAGCCCTGCTGACCGCCTCCGCCGTCGCCGAGACCGAGCGCGCCGTCCGCTACCGCGAGCTCGCCGAGCACACCCTCGCCCGCGGCGCGGTCCTGCTCGCCCGCGCCCCGCGCACCGCCGGTCACTGGCTCTCGGTCGCCGAAGCCGCGCTGCGTGGCCCCCTTCAGGTGGCGATCACCGCCACCGAGAAGTCCTCCGCCGCCACCGAACTCCTCGCGGCCGCGCGCACCTCGGCTCCCGGTGGCGCGATCGTGCTCGCCGGCCCGCCCGACTCCGCGCCGCTGCTGGCCGACCGCCCGTTGGTCGAGGACGCTCCCGCCGCCTACGTCTGCCGCGGCTCGGTCTGCGACCTGCCGGTCACCGACCCGACCGCGCTGACCGCCGCCCTGCGCGGCTGACGCCTCGGGCTACCGTCCCGGCTTGATATCGGTCCAGGTGCGGGTGCGGCCGGGGATGCCGCGCAGGCGCAGGTCCTTGTAGCGCTTCCAGCGGGCGCGCTCGGTGGCGGTCGCGGCCTGCAGGACCGCGTCGCTGACCAGGACGCGGCGGTCGACGTTCTTGGCCATGGTGGTGAGCCGGGCGGCCTCGTTGACCGCGTCGCCGATGACGGTGAACTCGAGGCGGGTGTCGGCGCCGACGTCACCGGCGAAGACCTGGCCGCGGGCGACGCCGATGCCGACGTCGAGTTCGCCGGTAGCCACGACCTCGTCGCGGATGCGGCGGGCGGCGCGCAGGGCGGGCGTGGCGTTGTCGTCGAGGGCGGAGGGGGCGCCGAAGATGCACAGGGCGGCGTCGCCGGCGAATTTGTTGACCAGGCCGCCGTTGTCCTCGGTGGCGGCCACCACGGTCGCGAGCAGCCGGTTGAGCTTGTGCACGAACTGTTCCGGCGCCATCTCGGCCGACAGCTGCACCGATCCGGTGACATCGACGAACAGCGCCGACACGATCCGCACGTCGCCGGTCAGGCCGGAACCGCCCGACAGCGCGCGTTCGGCGACGGTCGAGCCGACGTGCCTGCCGAAGATGTCCTCGGTGTGCTGCTGGTCCTGCAGGGTCGCGGCCAGCTCGTTGACGGAGTGTTCCAGCCTGCCGATCTCGCTGGCGCTGCCGACGGGCACCCGGACGTCGAGTTCGCCCCGGGTGATCCGGTCCAGCGCCCGGTACATCGTGCGCATCGGGGTGGCGACCGAGCGGGCGAGCAGCGCGGTGGCGAGTGCACCGACGGCGAGGGCGACCAGCGTGAAGATCCAGGCGGCGCGCACCCGGTCCTCGGCCGGGGTGGCCGGGTCGTTGAGCACCGTGATGATGATCAGGCCGGGCAGTGCGCTCGACACCGCCCAGGTGACCAGCACCCGCACGAGCACGGTCGAGCTCGGATGCACGGTGGGTCCGAGCACCGCGGTGATGATGGGGACGGCGGGCCGGATCAGCCGGTCCAGGATCAAGTACGTCGCGCCCGCCGATTCCAGGGCGCCCAGCGCGAATCCGGCGATCACGACCGCTTTGTTGTCGTAGTCGGTGAACCGGTCGACCAGCCAGACCGTCAGCGCGATGCCCGGGATCCACAGCACGACCGCGCGCACCGTGATCGCCGCGGGCAGCGCGATCAGGCGCCGCGCCTCCTCCGGGGTCGGCTTACGGCCGTCGTCGAGCCAGCGCAGATAGCGGCGCCGGTCGTAGATGGCCATCGCGATGCCGACACCGACGGCGAAGGTGGGATAGATGGCCAGCAGCGAGGCCGCTTCCTGCCAGTTCGGCCCGACCCGGCTGAAGACGCCGTCGGCCCAGGCGATGAGGAAGATGGCCGCGAGGCCGACGATATTGGCGGTGATGACGACCAGCGCCAGGCCCCAGTAGCTGCGCAGCGCCCAGCGGACCAGCCGGTTCATCCCGCACGCCCGGGTCCGGCGCGCCGAAACGCCCGGCTATCACGAGCTGCGCTGACGGGTGACACGAATATCGAGCATAGAAGGCTCCGCCGCGCCCACCGCGCGCACGCGCCGTTCAGCCCAGCACGACCAGCCAGATCGCGACGTAATGACACAGCGCCGCGACCACGGTGGCGGCGTGGAAGAACTCGTGATGCCCGAAGTGCGTCGGCCACGGGTTCGGCCACTTCGTCGCGTAGAGGATCGCGCCGACGCTGTAGATCACCCCGCCCACGGCCAGCAGGACCAGCGGCAAGACACCCACGTTGTGCAGCAGTTCGGGCGCCACCGGCACGATCGCCCACCCCAGCAGCAGGTACAGCGGTACCCCGACCCAGCGCGGCGCCGTCGGCCACAACAGCTTCAGCGCCACCCCGGCGAGCGCGCCCGCCCACACGATGGCCAGCAAGGTCAGCCCGGTCGACCCGGGCAGCCCGAGCAGCGCGAACGGCGTGTAGCTCCCGGCGATGAACAGGAAGATCATCGAGTGATCGGCCCGCTTCATCCGCACCCGCGCCCGCACGCTGCGCCAGGTCACCCGGTGATAGACCGCGCTGATCCCGAACAGCGCGCACACCGAGACCCCGTAGAGCAGTGTCGACCAGCCCGCGGTCGGCGACTCCCGGAACCCGAACACCACGAGCACCGTCACCGCGACAGCGGCGACCCCCACCGCCCACGTGTGAATCCACCCCCGCAGCAGCGGTTTGCCGAGCACGACCGGCTCCTCGACTCCAGCCCGCACAGCCTCCACGCATCCTCCAAGGTCTAAACCTACGGTACCGTAAGTTATCGTCCACAGTACGTCAGAACCCACCCCCACCACCACAAACGTGCCCACCCCCACAGCGATCCATGTCCCCCTCGCGACCGGCGAAATACCCGCAGAGGCGGTCCAGGCGTAGGGTGCGGGCGTGGAGTTTCTCGGTCGGGTGCGTGGTCTGCCGTACCGCATCTACGAAGCCAGGCTGTCCAAGCAGCTGGCCGACAAGCAGCATCCTCGCCATGTCGCCGTGATGTGTGACGGCAATCGCCGCTGGGCGCGCGAGAACGGGTTCACCGATGTCAGCCACGGTCATCGGGTCGGCGCGCTGAAGATCGCCGAGCTGGTCGGCTGGTGCTCGGACGAGGGCATCGAGATGGTGACCGTCTATCTGCTGTCGACGGAGAATCTGCGCCGGGATCCGGACGAGCTGGAGACGCTGTTCGAGGTCATCACCGATGTGGTGGAGGAGTTGTCGGCGCCGGAGCAGAACTGGAGCGTGCGGATCGTCGGCTCGCTGGCGGGGTTCCCCGAGCTGATCGCGAAGCGGCTGCGGGTGGCGGCCGAGCGCACGAGCGGTCGCGACGGTGTGCACGTGAATGTGGCGGTCGGGTACGGCGGGCGCCAGGAGATCACCGACGCGGTGCGTTCGCTGGTGCGCCAGGAGATCGCCGCCGGCGAGTCGGGTGAGGACCTCGTGCAGTCGATCACGGTCGACGCGATCGGGCAGCATCTCTACACCTCGGGTCAGCCGGATCCGGACCTCGTCATCAGAACCTCGGGTGAGCAGCGGCTTTCGGGATTCCTGCTGTGGCAGAGCGCCTATTCGGAGATCTGGTTCACCGAGGCGTATTGGCCGGAGTTCCGCCGGGTCGACTTCTTGCGCGCGCTGCGCGATTACGCCGCGCGGCACCGTCGCTTCGGCGTGTGAGGTCCTCGCGCTCGCGCACCACGACCAGCGGATCGACGCGGTCCGGGAGTTGTAGGAGAGTCGCCCCGATCCCCGGCGCGCGGGGGCTACGCTGCTGCGCGAGACCAGGCCCGACGATACGTGCAGGGGTGAGCTGTGGGAGTTGTGACCAAGCCGGGATCGAGTCGGCGCGCGCGGATCGCGGCGCTCGGCGCGGTGGCCAGCGCCGTGCTGCTCGTCGCGGGCTGCGGCGCCGACCGGACGGCACCGCCCCGGATCACGCCCGAGGACCAGCCACAGGCGTCGGGCGCGGTGTTCGCCTATCGCACCGAGGCCGAGCTGGCGGTGGTGCGCGGGGCCGACACCTTCCGCGCGCCGGGCAGCTTCGGCTATTCGTCGGCCGCGGTGAACTTCACCAGGAACGGCGAGTTCGCGTTCGCGGTGGAGTCGGGGTCGAAGACGCTGGTGACGGTCCGGGCCGCCGACGGGGCGGTGTCGCGGGTCGAGTGCGACTGCACCGACGCCGTCGCGGTGCGCGGCTCGGTGCTGGCGTGGTGGCGGGAACCGGGGCAGATCATGACCATGGACCTGTCCGGCACCGCGCCCCCGGCGCCGGAACAGGATGTGACACTGCCGGATTCGCCGAGTCCGCTCTCGGGCGGCTCGTGGGACGGGGCCCGGCTGGTCGCGGCGACCGACGAGTTCCTGCTGTTGGCCCGGGTCGAGTCGCGCGGCCTGTGGTGGGAGAAGAGCCACCTCTACGCGATCGGCACCGAGGCGATCCTGCCGCTGGGTCGCGTGCCCGGGCTCGACGCCAACCTGTCGGCCGCCGCCGGACCCGACGGCCATACCTTCGTGCTGGCGGGCACGACCGCACGCAGCGCGTCCTGCGGCACCGGCCACGTGGCGACCATCGACGTCCGCTCCAACGCCGTGCAGGCGCTGCCCGCGCTGCCGGGCGAGTGCTCGTCGGCCTACAGCCCGCGCTGGGGCGGCGACGGCACGATCACCGTCGCCACCAGGAAGTGGGCCGACCTGGCGGGCGCGCCGAGCGCCGTCGACCGGTTGCAGTCGGCGGCCCAGGGCTGGGCGCCGGTCGGCGAGCAGCCGGTGGTCGACATGCTGCCGCGCGCGCAGGAATCGGTGATCCAGGTCGTCGCGGGTGATCCGACGGCGGCGCGCGACACCCCACGCGGGGTGCTCGTCGTCGAAAAGGGCGGCACGCGTACCGAACTCGCCACCCAGGTGGTATCGCTGGGCGCGCCTGCCGCGACCCGAAGGTAGATCGGCCCCACGATCCGCCGCTGGCTCGACCGATCCGGGTGGCTCCGCGCCGTCACGGCCTCGGCCGTGGTGATCGACCGCGACCCCGGCGGGCGGTTCCGCCGCGCTGCCGGGTAGCGCTGGAGCGCGACGGCGACCGATTACCAGGCACGAGTCCCGGCTTCGGGAGCCGATCGAACCGCTGCGGCGTCGGGTCCGTATACCCGCGCGCCGGGCACAGTGCCCGGCCGATCGGCGCCGCACGGCGGCGCCGAGGCGGGGGAGCGCCGGAGGTAGTGATGCGGATCAGTGGGTTTCGGATGGTCGTCGCCGCGGCGGCGGTCGCGGTCTTCGGGGCGGGATGCGCGACCGCGACGCCGCAGAGGCCGCAGATCGTGACGGCGGCACCNATGCGGATCAGTGGGTTTCGGATGGTCGTCGCCGCGGCGGCGGTCGCGGTCTTCGGGGCGGGATGCGCGACCGCGACGCCGCAGAGGCCGCAGATCGTGACGGCGGCACCGCAATCGGCGCCGCTGTTCGCGGTGCGCACGACGACCGGGATGGGGATCGCCGATGCCTCCGGGATGCGCGGCGACCGGGTCGGCGACTATCGCGATTTCGGTTTCAGCCAGGACAATTCGCTGGCCTACGCGGTCGACGGGGCCGGTGTGGTGAGCGCGCTGGAGGTCGCCGAGCTGCTGGTCGCCTCGGGCCGCATCGACTGCCGGTGCGCCCGGGTGTTCCCGCTGCACGACGCGGTGGTCGGCTGGTGGCGCGACGGCGCGATCATGCAGGCCGACCTGCGCACCCCCGATCCCACTGTGCTGCGGTCGATCTCGCTGCCCACGCCGCGTGATCCGCTGGGGGAGGGCGCCGCCCTCACCGGCACCGAGCTGATCGCCCTGGACCGCGACCGCGCCGTGCTCACCCGGATCGAATCCGTCCCCGGCGCGAACTGGGGCATCAATCACCTCTATGTCGTCGACCTGAATTCCGGTGCGGTGCGGCAGTTCGGCCGCATCGCCGAGGTGAACACGCCGTTCCGGCAGGCGGCGATCGCGCCCGGCGGACGCTCGGTCGTCGTCGCGGGCTACAGCCGCGACAATGTCGCCTGCGGCACCGCCTCGGTGCACCGGCTCGATCTCGCTACCGGGACAGTGGATTCCGTGGGCCCGCCGTTCCCGTCGTGCAGCTCGATCGCCGACATCCGCGGCGACGGAACGGATGTCGTGCTGACCCGCCTGGTCTGGAACCGCGACGAACCGCAGCAGCTCGGGTCCTCGACGGTGTGGCGCTACCGCGACGGCTGGACCCAGGCCGGCGCCGACCCGGCCCTGCGCGTCCTCACCGATCCGCTCGCCGTCGAGCTGCGCCACACCGGCGCGGCGGCGCCGTTCGGCACCATCGCCGGGGACCTGACCGTCGACGGGAAGACGGTGCTGCGCGACGTGATCGAGGTGCGGGCGACGCACCGCTGATCAGAGCTTGCGCAGCCGCAACCGGTTGATGGTGTGGTCGGCGTCCTTGCGCAGCACCAGGGTCGCGCGCGGGCGGGTCGGCAGGATGTTCTCCACCAGGTTGGGCCGGTTGGTGGAGTTCCAGATGTCGCGCGCGGCCGCGGTGGCCTGCTCGTCGCTGAACCCGGCGTAGTGGTGGAAGTGCGCGTCGGGGTCGGCGAAGCCGGTCTCGCGCAGCGCGAGAAAGCGCTGCACGTACCAGTTCTCGATGTCCTCGATCCTGGCGTCGACGTAGATGGAGAAGTCGAACAGGTCCGACACCATCAGCCGCGGACCGGTCTGCAGCACGTTGAGGCCCTCGACGATGAGGATGTCGGGCTGGCGCACACAGTGCTTCTCGTCGGGCACGATGTCGTAGGACTTGTGCGAATAGACCGGCGCGCACACCTCTTCGGCGCCGGACTTCACCTCGGTGACGAACCGCAGCAGCTTGCGCCGGTCGTAGCTCTCGGGGAAACCTTTGCGGTGCATGATGCCGCGGCGGGTGAGTTCGGCGGTGGGGTAGAGGAAACCGTCGGTGGTCACCAGGTCGACCCGGGGATGGTGGTCCCAGCGGGCCAGCAGCGCCTGCAGCACACGCGCGGTGGTCGACTTGCCGACCGCGACACTGCCCGCGACGCCGATCACGAACGGCACCTGCTTGTCGGGATGCTTCTCCCCGAGGAAGGTCGCGGTGGCGGCGAACAGCCGCTGGCGGGCCGCGACCTGCAGGTGGATGAGACGGGCGAGCGGCAGGTAGACCTCGGCGACTTCCTCGAGATCGATCTGCTCGCCGAGACCACGTAGGCCGGTCAGTTCCTCCTCGGTCAGGACCAGGGGAGTCGACTTGCGCAGGGTGCGCCACTGCTTCCGGTCGAACTCCACATACGGGCTCGGCTCGCTCATCCGTGCCACCTACCCGACGCTCCGTCCGGGCGCACACGCACAGCTGGGCTGCCCGTCCAGTGAGATCCGGGATAACTCTGACCGCATGCCGCGATTGTGCTCCGTCCCGGCCGTCGGCGCGCAACAGGGGGTTTGGCTACCCGTCGGTAACGAGCGACAACACCGAGGTAGGACCCGCTTTTCCGAATTACCCCGTAAGGTCGGACGGCATGGGGTCACATCCACTCGTCACTGAATACCTGCGGCTCGGACTGGCTTTCGACCGGCTCGAAGAAGGCTTCGTCGACGCCTACACCGGCGACCCGCAGCTGCGTCGCGACATCGAGAACGCGCCGGTCCCCGACCCGGCGGAGCTGGTGAAGCGGGCCGTCGACCTGCGCGCCGGCCTGGCCGATGCGGGGCTGTCGGCACGGCGCACCGAATTCCTCGACGCCCACCTGGTCGCGATGGAGTGCTCGGCGCGCAAGTTCGCCGGGGAGGAGATCGGGTTCGTCGACGAGGTCCGCGCCTACTTCGATGTCGACATCGCGCCCGGCGACCCCGACGACTACCGCGAGGCACACCGCCGGATGGACGAGGTGCTCGGCGGGGAGGGCCCGCTGGCCGAGCGCGCCGCCGCCTACCGGCGCGGCGACGAGATCCCGCCGGACAAGCTCGCGGTCTGCGTCGAGGCGTTCTCCAGCGCGCTGCGCGAGCGGGTCCGCGAGCGCTACCCGCTGCCCGACCACGAGACCGTCACCTACGAGGTGGTCGGTGACAAGCCGTGGTCCGGATTCAACTACTACCTGGGCAACTTCCACTCCAAGGTCGCGATCAACTCCGACCTCAAGCAGCACATGGCGCACCTGCCCGCGCTCATCGCGCACGAGGCCTACCCGGGCCATCACACCGAACACTGCCGCAAGGAAGCCGGGCTGGTCGCCGCGGGCGAGGACGAACAGACGCTGTTCCTGGTCAACACCCCGCAGTGCCTGATGGCCGAGGGCCTGGCCGACCTGGCGCTGCAGTCGATCATCGGGCCGGGCTGGGGACTGTGGGCCCAGGAGATCTACGCCGACCTGGGGCTGCGCTTCGACGGTGAACGGGCCGAGCGCTTCTCGACCGCGTCGGCGAAACTGCTGAGCGTGCGCCAGGACGCGGCGCTGCTGCTGCACGATCAGCGGCGCGGCGAGGACGAGGTCGCGGCCTTCCTGCAGCGGTGGAGCCTGGCCACGCCGGAGCGGGCGCGCCAATCGCTGCGGTTCCTGTCCTCGCCGCTGTGGCGGGCCTACATCAGCACCTACGTGGAGGGCTACCGCCTGCTCGGCGGCTGGCTCGACGGCGCGGTCGACGTGCAGGATCGGGTCGAGCGGTTCGGCCGTCTGCTCGACGAGCCGCTCACCCCGGGCGCGATCCGGCGGATGCCGGTGTGAACTACAGGATGACGGCGCAGCCGCCCGGGTTGAACAGCGAGCAGATCAGGTAACTCACCTGGAGCAGCAGCGCTTCGATCGGGTTGGACGGTGCGATGGCCGGTGTCACGGGGAGGAGGTCCACGACTGTGTCATCGGTCACCGGCGGGGCGGCTGTTACGGCCGCCGGTGCTGCTCGATAGGGGTCGTCGGCGCGGCCGCAGGGCTGTGAGCTGCGTCTCCCGGGTGGCGGCTCCGTCGGTGTTGCGCTATCCCCGTGCTCGGGCGTCCGCGCGCGGCCCATAGACTGAGGGTCGTGACGCAGACGACCGCTTCGGTGAATACCCAGTCTCTCGGTGAGCTCGATCCCGAGTTGGCCGCCGCGATGGCGGGCGAGCTCGCCCGCGAACGCGACACCCTCGAGATGATCGCCTCGGAGAACTTCGTGCCGCGTGCGGTCCTGCAGGCGCAGGGTTCCGTGCTCACCAACAAGTACGCCGAGGGCTACCCGGGCCGCCGCTACTACGGCGGCTGCGAGGCCGTCGACGTGGTGGAGACCCTGGCGCGCGACCGCGCCAAGGAGCTCTTCGGCGCCGAGTTCGCCAACGTGCAGCCCCACTCCGGCGCGCAGGCCAACGCCGCGGTGCTGATGGCGCTGATGAACCCGGGCGAGACCCTGCTGGGCCTGGACCTGGCCCACGGCGGTCACCTCACCCACGGCATGCGCCTGAACTTCTCGGGCAAGCTCTACGACGTCCACTCCTACGGTGTGTCGAAGGAAGACCACCGCATCGACATGGACGAGGTGCGCGACATCGCCAAGGCGTCCAAGCCGAAGGTGATCGTGGCCGGCTGGTCGGCCTACCCGCGCCACCAGGACTTCGCCAAGTTCCGGGAGATCGCCGACGAGGTCGGCGCCTACCTGTGGGTCGACATGGCGCACTTCGCCGGTCTGGTCGCCGCCGGTCTGCACCCCTCCCCGGTCCCGTACGCCGACGTGGTGTCCTCCACCGTGCACAAGACCCTCGGCGGCCCCCGCTCCGGCCTGATCCTGGCCAAGCAGGAATTCGCCAAGAAGCTGAACTCGGCGGTCTTCCCGGGTCAGCAGGGCGGCCCGCTGATGCACGTGATCGCCGCCAAGGCCGCCGCCTTCAAGATCGCCGCGACCGAGGAGTTCAAGGACCGCCAGGTGCGCACCCTGTCCGGCTCCCGGATCCTCGCCGAGCGTCTGACCGGCGCCGACGTCAAGG
>NZ_JBCGFB010000039.1:0-36058 GCF_038752175.1 Nocardia sp. No.11
CCGCCGCTCCCGCGCCGGTGGCCGTCAACCCGGTGGTCAGCACGCCGCTGCAGACGACCATCCAGCCCGACGCCGCGTCGACCCCGATCGCCAACGTCTTCGGTGGGGCGGGCGCCGCCACCTCGCCACTGACCGCGCCCGCGGCCGCCGTGCCCGCGCTGTTCGCGCCGACCACGCCGACCAAGCCGGTGGTCGTGCCGGACATCACCGGTGGCCATACCCCGACCACCGTCCCGGTGACCGTGCCGTCCCAGCAGCCGACCGTCGACATCGACACCCCGACCACGGTGAAGCTGCCCGAGCTGCCCAAGCCGACGGCCCAGCTGCCGGACCCGACCAAGGCGGTGGTCACCGTGCCACCGACCGCCGCGACCGGCCCGGCCAAGCCGACGGTCCCGGACGACGTCGTCACCAAGCCGGGGACCACCGGCGGCGTCACGGCGCCCTCGACCGGGGCGAGCACCCCGACCGTCGACGTGCCCGACCCGACCGGATCGCACCCGACCGCGACGGTGCCCACCCAGCAGCCGACCGCGCCCACCCACCAGCCGACGATGCCGACCAAGCAGCCGACCGTCGACATCGATCCGCCGACCGTGGTCACCCCGCCGCCGGTGGTCACCGTGCAGCCGACCCAGGTCCCGGTGAAACCGCCGGTCATCGACACCAAGCCGATCGCCGCCGACATCAGCTACACCGACGACGGCTACCATGGCGTCTCGGCTGGACTGTTCGACACCGGGGTGGGTGGCGCCGATCATCTGGCTGCCGGGTTTCCCGTCGAGCACCATGGGTATGACTTCGTCGTCTGACACGACGACGTCTGGTCCCAGCGTCTCGGCCGGACTCATGCAACGAGAGTGAGGAACAGGTTGTCAGCCGCTGCCGGACTGCAGGCCGCGACGGTGAAGCATCCGGATGTGATGGCTCCGGTCGTTTCCCTGGTCGACGAACTGCGGGAACTGGTCCGCACGGGCGGTCGTGACGACCTCGACGCCAGGCTCGGCATGGTGCGAGCCAGGCTGAGCGATCCGCGGGTGCGTCTGGTCGTGGTCGGTGAACCACAAGCCGGGATGAGCACGCTGGTCAACAGCATGGTCGGCACCCCGGTCAGCGCCACCGACGGCAAGCCGAGCGTGCCCGTGATCGTCGAGTACGGGCCCAAATCGGCCGCGACGCTGGTGAAGTCGGCGCAGCGCGGCCGCGTCGAGCGGGTGCCGGTCGACCCGCTGAATCCCGGACCCGCGCTGACCGCCCTCGGGGTGCTGCGCGCCGAATTCGCCGAGCCGAGCCCGCTGCTCGCCGACGGACTGGTGGTGATGGACGCCCCCGGCGCGTCCGCCCACGAAAGCGCGGCCTGGTCGATGATCGCCGCCGCCGACGTGGTCCTCTACGCCGCCGACGCCGCCGCCGAGCTGACCGAGGCGCAGCTGGACTATCTGCGCCGGGTCGAGCAGGTGTGTCCGTCGGTGGTGTGCGTGCTCACCAAGATCGACCGCAACCCGCACTGGTCGCTGACCCAGCGCCGCAACCGCGCGCTGCTCGATGGCGCGGGCCTCAATTTCGCCGTCGCGCCCGTCTCGGCGGTGATGCACCGACAGGCGCAGGACAGCGGCGATCAGCAGCGCGACATCGAGTCCGGCGTACCGCAACTCATCGATCATCTGCACGACTATGTTGTCGCCCGGGCCGATTCGGTGGCCGTGGCGGCGGCGGTGCGCGACATCGCCCTGGTCACCGATCAGCTCACGCTCACCCTGCGCGCGGAGGCCGACGCCCTGCGCGACCCGCGCAGCCGGGCCGAGATCACCCAGCGGCTGGCGGCGGCCAGGACCGCGGCCGATCAGCTGCGCCAGCGCACCGCGACCTGGCAGGTCACCCTCGTCGACGGCAGCTCCGAGCTGAGCGCCGACATCGAACACGATCTGCGGCATCGGCTGCGCACGCTCGTGCGCGAGGCCGAGGCGGAGATCTCGCGCACCGACCCGGCCCGCAAGTGGAACGAATTCGCGACCGAACTCGACGCGCGGATCTGCGAGGCCGTCGAGGAGAACTTCGTGATGGCGCACTACCGCGCCGTCGAGCTCGCCGAACAGGTCGCCGCGAAGTTCCCGCCGGACAACCGCACCCCGCCGCTGCCCGAACTGCGCCTGACCAACCCCGGCGACGTGCTCGAGCCGGTGCAGTCGCTGGAGACGCTGGAGAGCGCGAAATCCAGTGTCGGACAGCAGGCGCTGTCGGCCCTGCGCGGTTCCTACGGCGGCATCCTGATGGTCGGTCTGGCCACCAGCCTGCTCGGGATGTCGCTGGTCAACTGGTACTCGGCGGGCGCGGGCGTGCTGCTGGGCGTGAACGCGCTGTGGGACGACCGCCGTAATCGCAAGCAGCGTAGGCAGGCCGAGGCCAAGGTCGCCGTCGCCCGGCTCGCCGACGACGTGATCTTCCAGGTGGGCAAGGAATCCCGGAACCGGCTGCGCACGTTGCAGCGGGTCCTGCGCGACCACTACACCGAGATCGCCGCCGAGGTGGGCCGTACCGCCGACGAGGCGCTGCGCGCCGCCGAGGAGACCGGCCTGCGCTACGGCGACCACCGCGAACTGCGGATCACCGAGATCGACGCGGGCCTGCGGACCATCGCCGGTCTGCGGGAACGCGCCGAACGGCTCGCGTACTGACCGGCTAGGGTCGGTGCGTCGGCGTGTGCGCCGGCTGGAACTGGCCGGCGTTGCGTGAGTCCTCGGCCCGGATGACGTGGGTGACCGCGTTGATCAACGCCAGATGGGTGAACGCCTGCGGGAAGTTGCCCAGGTGCCGTCCGGTGCGGGAGTCGATCTCCTCGGCGTAGAGGCGCAGCGGACTGGCCAGTCCGAGCAGGCGCTCGCACAGGTGGGTGGCCCGCTCCAGCTCACCGATCTCCACCAGCGCCGAGACCAGCCAGAACGAGCAGATGGTGAAGGTGCCCTCCTCGCCGTCGAGGCCGTCGTCGGTGGTGTCGGTGCGATAGCGCAGCACCAGGCCGTTGACGGTGAGCCGGGTCGCGATCGACAGCACCGTCGCGCGCACGCGATGGTCGTCGGGCGGCAGGAAGCGGGTCAGCACCACCAGCAGCAGCGAGGCGTCGAGGGTGTCGCCGCCGTAGGTCTGGGTGAACACGCCCTCGTCGTTCACCCCGTGTTCGAGCACGTCGGCCTTGATCTGCTCGGCGATATCGAACCACTCCGCCGCGCGCGTGTGCTGCCCGTGCAGCTGGGCCAGCCGGGCGCCGCGGTCCAGGGCGACCCAGCACATCACCTTCGAGGAGGTGAAGTGCTGTGGTTCGCCGCGCACCTCCCAGATCCCGCGATCGGGCTTACGCCAGTTCGCGATCGCCGCGTGCACGGTGCGTTCCAGCAGCGGCCACAGCGATTCCGGCACCTGCCCCCGCGATTTCACGTGCAGGTAGACGGCGTCGAGCATGGTGCCCCAGATGTCGTGCTGGTCCTGGTCGTAGGCGGCGTTGCCGACGCGGACCGGGGTGGCGCCGTCGTAGCCGGACAGGTTGGGCAGCTCGTACTCGGTGATGCGGCGCTCGCCGCCGATGCCGTAGAGCACCTGGAGCGGGAGGGCGTCGCCGTTGTCGCCGGTGGTGACATCGTTGAGGAAGGCGAAGAAGTCGTTGGCCTCCCGGTCCAGGCCGAGGGTGTACAGGCCCCACAGGGCGAAGCTCGCATCGCGAACCCAGGTGTAGCGGTAGTCCCAGTTGCGATGTCCACCTGGGGTTTCCGGCAGGGACGTGGTGGCCGCGGCGAGCAGGGCGCCGGTCGGCGCGTAGGTGAGGCCCTTGAGGGTGAGGGCGCTGCGCTGCAGGTAGCCCCGCCAGGGATGGTCGGGGAAATCGCCGAGTGTGATCCAGCGCCGCCAGCATTCGGCGGTCGCCCACATCTTCTGCGCGGCCTCGGCGAAGGTGGCGGGCGCGGGCAGCTCCGACCAGGTGAGCGCGACGAACACCTCGTCGCCTTCGGACATTCGGGTGCGGGCCCGAGCCTCCCGGCCCTCGAGGCCGAGGCGCAGATCGGTGGTGAGGACGAGCGCGGGTCCGGCGTCGGGGTCGAGCGAGGCCCTGGCCGTGGCCTGTTCGTAGACCTTGCCGGTGTACTCCCACGTCGCGCCGCCCTGGTGATAGTCGAACGAGGGCTGGCAGCTCATCTCCAGCTCGACCGTCCCGCTCACGCATTTGACCGTGCGCAGCAGGGTGTGTTCGGCATCCCAGTCCATCGGGGTGCGGCGATGGGTCTTGGACCGCTGGTTGTTGTTGTGCCAGGGCCCGAGCACGAGCGCGTCGCGCACGATCAGCCAGCCGGTCTCGGTCTGCCAGGTGGTCTCCAGGATCATTCCGCCCGGCAGGTAGCGCCGCTCGGCGGGCACGTTCTTGCCGTACGGGCCGATCCGGAAGTGCCCGGCGCTGCGGTCGAGCATGGCGCCGAAGACGCTGGGGGAGTCGGGGCGTGGCACGCACAACCACTCGACCGAACCGCTGTTGGCGATCAGGCAGCTGGTCTCGCAATCGGACAGGAATGCGTAGTCGTCGATCGGCGGGAACGCGCCACGACTGCCACTGGACGAGACCGGACTCAGAATCGGCAGGCTGTCGGCACTGGGAGACTCCATACCCCATCATCGGGGCGCGGCACCGTAGTCGTCCACCGTGCGGCGCTGACGCGCCGCTCACAGCGACGGAATTCGCCCGTTCACGCCGACCGACTAGTCTGGTCGGCGTGCAACGCATCGCAGGTTGGTGGGACGGCTTCGAACTCTGGGTAGCCGGGCTGCCCTTCATCCCCCAGTTCCTGGTCGTGCTGGTCGGCATGGTCCCGATCAGCTTCGCCATCGCCTTCGTGCTCGACCGCGCCCTGCGCGCGGTCTTCCGCCTGCTCGGCCGCGGCGATCGCCACGAGCCGTCGGCGCCGGTCGCCGCGACGACGGTGCCGGTCACCGCCGCCGCGCCGGTGCGCCCGACGGTCGGCAGCGGTGCCCGCTGATGCCTCGTTCTCGCGTTCAGCTCGCGCTGGTTGCCCTGCTCGTCCTCGTCGTCATCGCGTGGTTCTTCACCCGCTGACGCGCTAGTTCCGGCGCCAGTCGTCGAAGCGCTTGCCCAGGTCCGAGACGGTCCGGCCGACTTCCTGGCCGACGGTGCTCACTGCCGCGCCGACATCGCGGCCCAGGTCACGCACGGTGCGCACGAGCAGGTCGTCGGACTGATCGAAGGACTCCCGGTAGCTGCGGGCGGCCTGTTTCACCTCGTCGGTGATCGTGGCGTTGCGGTCGTGCTCGCGCCGCGGATAGGTGCCCCCGAGCACGCGGTCGTAGTCGCCGGACTGGATCCAGCGGCGCAGCTCGGCCGCGCGCAGCACCGAGAACGGGTGCGATTGCAGCTCCAGGTTCAGCAGCTTGAGCACGCCGTCGCGCAGGTCACCCGAGCGCAGGTAGTCGTCGGCCTGGTCGAGGAACGCGCCGTGGTTCATCTCCGACAGCCAGGTGCCGCCCGCGGTCTTCATGTGCACCCGCACCGAGGCCTCCACGTCCTGGCAGCACAGCAGTCCGGCCCGGTCGCCGGACAGTTCCGACTTGCGGCTCCACTCCATCAGCGCGGCCACGATCGCGCGCAGCGCCCACCCGCCGCCGGGCATCCAGCCGATCGAGGCCGACAGCCGCAGCAGATGCAGGAGCATCGTGCGGTACACCGCGTGCCCGGACAGCGCGTGCCCGAGCTCGTGGCCGATGACGAAGCGCAGTTCCTCGGTGTCCATCAGATCGAGCAGGCCCGTGGTCAGCACGATGAACGGCCGGTCCATGCCGATGGTGAAAGCGTTCACGGTCGGGTCCTGCAGGACGTACATCTCCGGCGTCGACCGCGCGTCGAGCACACCCACGCAATCCGCCCGCAACTGGTGCAGGGTGCGGAACTGACGGTCGTCGACCCGGACGGCCGTCGCCAGGTACAGCAACCGGTGCTGGCGCTCGCGCAGCAGGCTCGACAGCGCCTTCAGCACCGTGTCGAATCCGGTCAGGGCTCGCAGCGCGACCAGCGCCGTGCGATCGGCCGGATGTTCCCACGTACGGGTGCTGATCTCGGGAAACCGCACGCGAACGCGGTCTGGTGCCATGGTCATGGTGTGAAATTCCCCCTGGGTGTGGAACTCTCGTCGAGTCGAATCATCATGTCGCAATCTGCTACAGTCTGCCTGTGTCGTCGAGTGTCGCCCCGCAGATCCGCCATGAGCTGGCGTTGATCGCTGTCGGCAACCTCGCGGTCGCGGACATCCTCTGTCGATGATCGGCCACCGGACTCGTCTGCGCGTACTTGCCCAGTAGACTGGCGCGCGCTTTTCCTTCGCAGTCGTCGTCCGAACTCCGGGGGCCAGTGGGCCCGAGTCGCGCCAACTGTCGTGCTCATTCCCTGCACGACAGGTCTACCGATCGACAAGAGCGTTCCCTGCCGCAGCGAAAGACGTTGCACCGCAGGTCCTTTCCCGAAAGGTTCACCCCGATGTCTCGCAACACCTGGATCGGCTCGCGCCGTCGCGCTGTCGCTGTCGCCGTCACTACTGTCGCCGCGGTCGCGTTGACCGCCTGCGGTGGTGGCGCCAGCGACTCGACCGACGGCGAGGCGGGCGCTGACGGCAGCGGGGGCAGTCTCTATCTGTACGCCTACGCCGTTCCCAAGCCGGGTTTCGACAAAGTCGTGCCGGAGTTCAACAAGACCGACGCGGGCAAGGGCGTGCAGATCCAGGCCTCCTACGGCGCCTCGGGCGACCAGTCGCGCAAGGTCAAGGACGGCGCCGAGGCCGATGTCGTCAACTTCTCGGTCGAGCCCGACATCACCCGCCTCGTCGATGCGGGCCTGGTGGAGTCGAACTGGAACGCCGACGCGAGCAAGGGCATCCCCTTCGGCTCGGTCGTGACCCTGGTCGTGCGCAAGGGCAACCCCAAGGGCATCAAGGACTGGGACGACCTGCTCGCGCCCGGCGTGGAGGTCGTCACCCCGAACCCGTTCAGCTCGGGTTCGGCCAAGTGGAACCTGCTCGCCCCCTACGCGGCCAAGAGCGACGGCGGCAAGAACCAGCAGGCCGGCCTGGACTACCTGTCCCAGCTGATCTCGCCCGAGCACGTCAAGGTGCAGCCGAAGTCGGGCCGCGAGGCGACCGAGACCTTCCTGCAGGGCACCGGTGACGTGCTGCTGAGCTACGAGAACGAGGCCATCTTCTCCGAGCGCAACGGCGACCCGATCGAGCACATCAACCCGCCGACCACCTTCAAGATCGAGAACCCGGTCGCGGTGCTGAAGAACTCCCAGAACCTGCCCAAGGCCACCGCCTTCCGTGACTTCCTGTTCACCCCGGAAGGCCAGAAGGCGTGGGCGCAGGCCGGTTTCCGTCCGGTCGATCCGAAGGTCGCCGCCGAGTTCGCCGCGGACTTCCCGACCCCGGCCAAGCTGTGGACGATCGATGACCTCGGTGGCTGGAAGGCCGTCGACAAGGACCTGTTCGCGCAGGGCACCGGCAAGGTCGCGGTCATCTACGACAAGGCGACCAAGTAACTCGTGACCCAAGACACACGCGATACTGGACAACTGTGACTGACAGCAGTGGGCACGCCGGGACCGGAGCAACCTCCGATCCCGGCGTCGCCGTGAAACTGGAGAAATCCGTGCCCGCCCCGCGCGGGCCCCGCCGGTCGTGGCTGCGCGTGACCGGTTCGGTGGGCCCGGTCGGCATCGGCGTCGCCGTGCTCTGGCTCAGCGTCATCGTGCTGCTGCCGCTGGCGGCACTGACCGTCAGCTCGTTCGAGGACGGGTGGTCGGGCTTCTGGGACGCGGTCACCGCGCCCGCGGCCCTGGACTCGCTGCGCATCACCGTCGGGGTCTCGGTGGTCGTCGCCGTGCTCAACGTCGTGATGGGCACCCTCATCGCCTGGGTACTGGTGCGCGACGAATTCCCCGGCAAGGGCATCGTCAACGCGCTGATCGATCTGCCGTTCGCGCTGCCCACGATCGTCGCCTCGATCGTGCTGCTCTCGCTCTACGGCCCCAACAGCCCGATCGACATCCACCTCAACGCCACCCAGCCCGGCCTGGTGGTGGCGCTGGCGTTCGTCACGCTGCCGTTCGTCGTACGGTCGGTGCAGCCGGTGCTGATCGAGGTCGACAAGGAAGTGGAACAGGCCGCGCTCTCGCTGGGCGCGAGCAACTGGGTCACCTTCCGCCGCATCGTGCTGCCGACGCTGGCGCCCGCGATCATCTCCGGCGGCGGCCTCGCCTTCGCCAGGGCGATCGGCGAGTACGGCTCGGTCGTGCTGATCGGCGGCAACATCCCGCGCGAGACGCAGATGACCTCGCAGTACATCCAGCAGCAGATCGAGGTGGATCGTCCGGTCAACGCCGCCGCGGTCTCGGTCGCGCTGCTGGCGATCTCCTTCGCCAGCCTGCTCGTGCTGCGGTTGCTCGCCGAGCGCACCGCCCGCAAGGAAGAGGCGGCCCGATGAAGCTGTCCCTGTTCACCCGGCTCTCGCTGCGCACGGTCGCCCTCGGCTATCTGTTCGTACTGCTGGTGCTGCCGCTGGCGATCATCCTGTGGCGCACCTTCGAGCGGGGGATCGGCGCCTTCCTGGACTCGATCACCACGCCCGCGGCCATCTCGGCGTTCCAGCTGTCGATGATCATCGTGGCCATCGTCGTGCCGCTCAACGTCGTATTCGGGGTGATCACGGCGCTGGCGCTGGTGCGGAGCAAGTTCCCGGGGCGCAGCCTCGTGCAGGGCATCGTCGACCTGCCGTTCGCGGTCTCGCCGGTCGTCGTCGGTGTGTCGCTGATCCTGCTGTGGGGTGCGGGCGGCTGGTTCGGTGGCCTGGAATCCCTGGGCTTCAAGGTGATCTTCAGCCTGCCCGGCATGGTGATCGCGACCATCTTCGTGACGCTGCCGTTCGTGGTGCGCGAGGTGGAGCCGGTGCTGCACGAGATCGGCGACGATCAGGAGCAGGCCGCGGCCACTCTCGGCGCGTCGCGCTGGCAGACCTTCTGGCGGATCACCCTGCCCGCGATCCGCTGGGGCCTGACCTACGGCGTCGTGCTCACCGTGGCCCGCGCGCTGGGCGAGTTCGGCGCGGTGATCATGGTCTCGACCGCGCTGCCCGGCAAGTCGCAGACGCTGACCCTGCTGGTGCACGGTCGCTACATCAACGACCACAACACCTTCGGCGCCTACAGCGCGGCCACGCTGCTGATGGGTATGGCGCTGGTTGTTCTTCTCCTGATGACTCTCCTCGAACGCAAGCGGGGCACCGAATGATCACCGTGACCAACGCGCGCAAGAACTACGGTTCCTTCGCCGCTCTCGACGATGTCAGCATCGACATCACCTCCGGCGAGCTGACCGCGCTGCTCGGCCCGTCCGGGTCGGGCAAGTCGACGCTGCTGCGCTCGATCGCCGGTCTGGAGTCGCTGGACTCGGGCATCGTCTCGATCGCGGGCAACGACGTCACCCACGTGGCGCCGCAGAAGCGCGACATCGGCTTCGTGTTCCAGCACTACGCCGCGTTCAAGCACATGACGGTGCGCGACAACGTCGCTTTCGGCCTGACCATCCGCAAGCGGCCGAAGAAGGAGATCGACAAGCGCGTCGACGAACTGCTCGGCATCGTCGGCCTCGACGGTTTCCAGCACCGCTACCCGGCCCAGCTCTCCGGTGGTCAGCGTCAGCGCATGGCGCTGGCCCGCGCGCTGGCCGTCGATCCGCAGGTGCTGCTGCTCGACGAGCCCTTCGGCGCGCTCGACGCCAAGGTGCGCACCGATCTGCGTCAGTGGCTGCGCAGGCTCCACGACGAGGTGCACGTGACCACGGTGCTGGTCACCCACGATCAGGAAGAAGCGCTCGACGTCGCCGACCGGATCGCGGTGATGAACAAGGGGCGGATCGAGCAGATCGGCTCCCCGGAGGACGTCTACGACCGGCCCGCGAACGAATTCGTCATGTCGTTCCTCGGCGCGGTGGCCCGGCTCAACGGTCACCTCGTCCGGCCGCACGATATCCGGATCGGGCGCGATCCGAGCATGGCGATGGCCGAGCACGAAGGCACCGCGGAGTCCGCCGGCATCACCAGGGCCACGGTGGAGCGGATCGTGCGGCTCGGGTTCGAGGTCCGCCTCGAGCTACGCAATGCCGCGACTGGTGATCAGTTCGCCGCGCAAGTCACCCGCGGTGACGCGGCCGCCCTGCATCTGAGCGAGGGCGAGACCGTCTACGCCCGTGCCACCCGGATTCCGGATCTGCCGCAGAGCTGAGACCGGGGACCCCTGTTGCCCGCGCGCACCCGGTGAGACGATGGGATCCGGTGCGGCCGCACCGAACCGGGCGGGACCCGCGCCAGGGGTGTGCGCGGGTCGCGTCGACCGTGGTCGGGGACCTGGGGGTCGGCACTGCTGGGCGAGAGCGCCCGGACCGGAGGAAGACGTCATGTCGACCGGGGTGTTCAGCGTAGATCTGTTACGGCGCTCGATCAGGGCGCAGGTCATCGGGCCCGCGGACGCGGGGTACGACGAGGCGCGGGCGGTGTGGAACGGCTCCATCGATCGTCGTCCGCTCGCGGTGGTGCGACCCGCCGACACCGCCGAAGTGGCCGAGGCGGTCGCCGCGATCCGGGCCGGCGGCGCCGATCTCACGGTGCGCGGCGGCGGCCACAACTACGCCGGGCACGCGGTCGCCGACGGCGCGGTGATGCTCGATCTGAGCAAGCTCGACAGCGTGCTCGTCGACCCGGTGCGCCTGCGTGCCCGGTGCGGTGGCGGCGCGACCTGGGCCGAGCTCGACGGCATGGCCAACCGGCAGGGCCTCGCGGTGACCGGGGGCTTCATCAGCGACACCGGCATCGGCGGGCTCACCCTGGGTGGCGGTCTCGGCTGGCTGACCCCGCTGTTCGGGATGTCGTGCGACAACCTCGTGGCCGCGGAGGTGGTGACCGCCGACGGACACGTCGTCGCGGCGTCGATGCAGGAGAACCAGGACCTGTACTGGGCGCTGCGCGGGGGCGGCGGCAATTTCGGGATCGTCACCGGTTTCGAGTTCACACTGCACGAGTTCGGCCCGATGGTGCAGGTCGCGCTGCTGTGGTGGCCGCCGTCGGAGGCGGTCGGCCCGCTGGTCGAGGGGCAGGCCGTGCTGATGGATCTGCCCGCCCGGCACTGCGGCACGATCAACGCGATCAGCTGCCCGCCCGCCCCGTTCGTGCCCGAACACTGGCAGGGCGTGCCCGGCTTCGTGGTCGGTATCGCCGGCGACAGGTCGGCCAACGACCTGGCCGACGCGGTCGCCCCGCTGCGCGCGCTGACCCCGACTCCGGCCTGGGAGTTGGTCGCGGAGATGCCCTACGCCGCGTTGCAGCAGCTCTTCGACGGCATCGCGCCGTGGGGCACCTTCGCCTACGAGAAGTCGCTCTACCTGGACCGCATCGATGCCGCGGTGGCCGAGGTGATGGTCGAGCAGTATCCGCGCAAGCACTCGCCGCTGTCGGTGATGCCGTCGATGCCCCTGTGCGGCCGGTTCTGTGACGTGCCCGAGGGCAACACCGCGTTCGGCGGTTCCCGCGACCCCGGCGTGCTGGTGAACATCTCCGCGTCCTGCCCCGACCCCGCCGTCTTCGCCGCGGAGCGGGAGTGGGTGCGCGAGTTCTGGGACGAGCTGCGGCCGTTCGCCCGCGGCGACGGCAGCTATGTGAACTTCCTGGCCGACCCGGGTCGGGAGCAGGTCGCCGTCAGCTACGGCGCCAAGTACCGCAGGCTGCGCACGGTCAAGGCCACCTGGGATCCGGACAACGTGTTCCGGCACAACGCGAACATCACCCCCGCCGCGCCCTGAGCGGGGCGCTGGGACGGGCCGTTCGCTGGCCGTGCGCGGCGCGGTCATCCGGGCAGCGGCCGCGCACGATATCCGGTACCGCCGGTCCGTCCGGCGAATCGCCGGATCCGGCCGCACGAATTTTCTCGACGCCGCCGCGGCCACCGGCGAACTGTGCATGACGCAGTGTCACAGGTAGAACCATTTTTACTGGTGAGTAGCTTTTCCTGGCGGTGGTTCGGCGCGCCGAACACGGGAAATCGGGAGAGGTGGGGAGTTGACGTGACTCCTCGTAGGTGTAACTATTGGAAACAGTAAACGTCCCTTGAGGAGAGGCAGTGACGACGATGTCTGCGCCCACCACCCCTGACGTCGATCCCGTAGTCGCGGAGGCTCAGGCGTACGCCGAAAAGTTGCTGATGCTGTCCGAGGCGTCGGTCGACCGGCACTTCGACCCGTTCGAGGACATCGACTGGGACAACCCCGAGTTCGACCCGAACTACAAGCCCGAGCGCTGGGTTCTGGTCACCTCGGCCGACCCGATCGGCCGCCACCCCTGGTACCAGGCGTTGCCGCTGGACAAGAAGATCGAGATCGGCAAGGTCCGCCAGGCCAATGTCGCCAAGGTCGGCCTGCAGTTCGAGGCCATCCTGATCATCGGCATGATGCAGCACATCTTCAACCTGAAGAACAACGACCCGGAGTTCCGGTACTGCTCGCACGAGATGATCGAAGAGCACAACCACACTCTGATGTTCCAGGAGATGGTGAACCGCGTCGCCGACGTGCCGGGCATGAACCCGCTCGTGCGTCAGCTGCGCCACCTGGCCGCCCCGGCCGGTGCGCTGTTCCCGAACTTCTTCTTCATGGCCGTGCTCGCCGGCGAAGAGCCGATCGACCACATCCAGAAGGACATTCTGCGCTCGGGTGACGACATCCACCCGATCATGCGCGGCGTGATGGCGATCCACGTGGCCGAGGAAGCTCGCCACATCTCCTTCGCCCACGAGTTCCTGAAGAAGAACGTCCCGGCGCAGCCCGCGGTCAACAAGTTCGTGCTCTCGGTCGCCATGCCGATCGTCATGTTCGTGCTCGGCCGCGCCATCGCGACCCCGCCGAAGACCTTCTTCAAGCAGTTCGAGATGCCCGCCGATGTCCGCAAGGAGCTGTTCTACGGTTCCAAGGAGGCCAAGCAGGTCTTCGCGGACTACTTCATCGACGTGCGTGCGCTCGCCGAGGAGATCGGTCTGATGAACCCGATCGCCAAGCGAGTGTGGAAGCTGCTCGGTATCGACGGCCCGTCCAGCCGTTACCGCTCGGAGCCCAAGCGCTCCGCCAAGCACGCGGCCTGAGACGATAGCAATATGCCATACGTCGTTACCCAGTCATGCTGTAGTGACGCCTCGTGCGTCTACGCATGCCCGGTGAACTGCATTCATCCGACCCCGGATGAGCCGGACTTCCTCAGCGCGGAGATGCTCTACGTCGATCCGGCGGCATGCGTGGACTGTGGCGCCTGCGCCACCGCGTGCCCCGTCGACGCGATCACCTCCTCGAAGAAGCTGACCGAAGAGCAGAAGCCCTTCATCGAGATCAACGCCGACTTCTACCGCGTGCAGCGGGACCGGCCGACGTTGGCTCGCCCGGTGATGCCGCCCGCGATCGACACGCAGCGTTCGCCGCTGCGCGTCGCCATCGTGGGGTCGGGCCCGTCGGCGATGTACGCCGCCGACGAGCTGCTGACCCAGCCCGGTGTCTCGGTCACGATGTTCGACCGGCTGCCGCAGGCCTACGGGCTGGCCCGGCTCGGCGTCGCGCCCGATCACAAGCGCACCCGTCAGGTCGCCGATCTGTTCGACGTGATGTCGAAGCAGGAGGACTTCGGTACCTACCTCGATGTCGAGATCGGCACCCACGTCAGCCATGCCGAGCTGCTGGAGTACTTCCACGGAGTCATCTACGCCGTGGGCGCGTCGGCGGATCGCAAGCTGGGCATCCCGGGTGAGGGCCTGCCGGGCAACGTGTCGGCCACCGACTTCGTCGCCTGGTACAACGGTCACCCCGACCACGCCGAGGACCGGTTCGACCTGAACCAGAAGCGCGTCGTGATCGTCGGCAACGGCAACGTCGCCCTCGACGTGGCCCGCATCCTGACCGTCGACCCGGCCACCCTGGCCGACACCGACATCGCGCCCTACGCGTTGAAGGCGTTGCGCGAGAGCAAGATCGAAGAGGTTGTGATCCTGGGTCGTCGTGGCCCGGCGGAATCGGCCTTCACGGTGCCAGAGTTCGTCGGCCTGCTGGCCGCCGACATCGACATCGCGATCGACGGTGAGCTGCCCGAGGTGACCGCCGAGCTGCCGTACAAGGTCGAGCAGAAGCTGCGTCTGCTGCACAGCGTCGCGCGGCGTCCGTTCGGTGAGCGTAAGCGCATCGTGTTCCGCTACCTGTCCTCGCCGGTGGAGATCCTCGGTACCGACACGGTGACCGGAGTGCGGGTCGAGCGCAACGAGCTGGTCACCGACGCCGAAGGCCGCACCAGCGCGGTGGCGACCGGGGACACGGATCTGCTGGAAGCGGGTGTCGTGCTCACCTCGGTCGGCTACCGAGGGGTGCCGACCAAGGATCTGCCGTTCGACGACGCTCGCGGCGTCATCCCGAACGAGCAGGGCCGGGTGCTGACCGCGCCCGGGGGCGAGGTCGTCGCCGGCACGTACGTGACCGGCTGGATCAAGCGTGGTCCGACCGGCTTCATCGGCACCAACAAGTCCTGCGCGCAGGAGACGGTGCAGCAGCTGGCCGCGGACTTCAACGCCGGCAAGCTGCGCGCGCCGGCGCGCGACGCGCAGGAGTTCGACCGGCTGGTGCGTGCCCGCCGACCCCAGGCGCGCGCCGGTGGCGCCGCGGTGCCCCACGGGGGACCGATCAAGCGCCTGCTGGCTCGCGGCTGACGCGACCGGCGACAGCGCCGAGGCCCGCCCCGTCGTCTGGGAACGACGCGGCGGGCCTTCGGCGTCCTACTGGGCGGTGAAGCCGCCGTCCACCGTGACCGCCGCCCCGGTGACGAAGGACGCCTCGCCGCTGAGCAGGAAGGCGCACAGCGCCGCGATCTCGTCGGGCCGGGCGATCCGCCCGATCGGGTGCAGCGCCGCGATCGCGGCCTCGCCCTCGGGCGTGGCGCCCATCGAGGCACGGAAGGCGGGGGTGTCGACCGCGCCGGAGACCAGCGCGTTCACCCGTACGCCCGCCGCCGCGGTCTCCAGCGCCACCGACCTGGTCAGACCGACGACGCCGTGCTTGGCCGCCACATACGGCGCCACCGAGGCCATCCCGACTACGCCGAGGTTGGAGGCGTTGTTCAGGATCGCGCCGCCGCCCGAAGCGGTGATCGCCGGCACCTGGTGCCGGAGCCCGTGGAACACCCCGGTGAGGTTCAGGTCGAGTTCGGCGCGCCAGGACGCGTCGTCGATCTCGGCCACCCCACCGAACGCGGTGACCGCGCCCGCGTTGTTGAACGCCGCGTCGAGCCTGCCGTACTCGGTGAGCGCCGCCTGGGTGAGCCGCTCGACATCGGCGTCGACGGTGACATCGGTGGGCACGAACACCGCCCGGCCGCCGGCCGCTCGAATCTGTTCGGCGACCCGCTCGCCCTGATCCTTGCCCCGCGAGCCGAGCACGACCGCGGCGCCTTCGGTGGCGACCCGCAGCGCGACCGCCCTGCCGATGCCGGAACCGGCGCCGGTGACGAGGACGACCTGGTCGGCGAAACGAGTGGACATCGCTATTCCCTTCTCTCCCTGGCATTTCGGAGCACGACTCGGTGTCACTCCGTGCTTCGAGTCAACCGCGGCCGCCGGGCGGGCGCTGGCGGGTATCGGCCGTGACGTTGACGCGTCATAGCTTTTGGCGTGTACTTCGGTATGTGGCACCCGAATTCGGCGAATGGCTTAATGCTGATGGCGGGAAAAGAATTGATTACCAGTCGGTAAGTGCGTTAATCACGGCCTGAAACAGACCGTAGGAATGTATTCAGCAGGCGCCCAAGTTGATTACTCGCAAGTAGCTGTATCTCGGAGTCTGTCAGTAGCTTTGGCAACGTTCAGGGGACTGGACGTCTGTCCGTATACCGGCTTACCTGGGAAGATCCCCTAACAAGGGCCAAAGGTCACGTGTTTCGTATCAATCAGGCAGCAATTCGGCTTTGGGCCGGTTAATCTGTGCGAGCTGTTTGGAAGACGACCGCGGCCACATGGTGCGCTCGCGTGCTGGACGTGGTCACGGTGCGTTGACGGGATAGCAAATACATGACCAGAGGTCTGGGCTTAAGCATCGGTACGGTCAATGCGATTTCGGCGGTGGTGGCCGATGATCCGACCAAGCCGACGGTGCGCACACGGCGTACCGCACTCACCTTCGACGACGCGGGTCGGCCCCGCATCGGAGCCATCAATGAATTCGCTTCGGCGATCACCGATTTCGCGGACCTGAGCCGCGAGCCGGAGCCGATGGTGATCGGTGGTCGCTTCTTCTCGGCGACCAACTTGATCGCCGCAGTGGTCACCGGCCTGATCGAACTGGCCGAACCGGCCGCCGGTGCCGTATTGACTTATCCGGCAGTGTATTCCGACAAGCAGGTCGCGCTGCTCGGGCAGGCGCTGCACCTGGCGGGCGCCGGTCAGGTGCTCCTGGCGCCGGAGCCGGTCGCCGCGGCCGAATGGCTGGAGGCCGACCAGGGTCCGCTGGCGCCGGGCTTCGTGCTCGTCTACGACCTGGGCGCGAACAGCCTGGACCTGACCGTGCTGCGCGTCGGGCCGGACTGGCCGCACCATCCGATGGTGGGAACCCCGGTGCGCTCCACCGACTTCGGCGGCAAGCCGCTCGGTGAGATGGTCGCCCGCTACGCCGGGTCGGGCAAGGTGGGCCGTGCGGCGCCGACGCTCACCTCGATGGTGAACACCGACGCGCTGCGCGCCGAACACATCCGCGATACCTTCCCGCTGGTCAGCAAGACCGTGGCGGCGGCAGGTCTGCGCCTGGCCGATCTCTCGCGCATCCTGGTGGTCGGCGGTGCCTCGCGGCCGCCGGAGGTCGCGCGCACGCTGGCCGAACTCGGCGTCCCGTTGGTCACCGTCGCCGATCCGGGTCAGGTGGTCGCCGCAGGCGCCGCCGCGCTCGCGGCTCGGACCTTCGCGCCGGTGCAGCAGGGTGGTCCCTCGGCGCCGCACGTCGCCGTGTTCTCCAGCGCGGCGGTCGTTTCCGCGCTCGCCATGTCGGCGATGACGGTGTTCGGCAGTCCCTTCGACCCGGGTCTGACCCCGGTGCTCGACCGGTTCCCGGCCCTGGGCGCGCCCGCCGAAGCCCTGCTCTACGACATGAGCGCCGACCTCGTCGCCGCGCAGAACAGCAGCCTGCTCGGCGCTGTCGACCCGATCACCGGCCGGGTCCGCGTGGCCGGCGCCGCCATCGCGCAGAGCGCGTACGAGAGGATCGTCGCCCCCGCCAACGCGGCCCGTGGCAAGACCGCTGACGGCGGCGAACGCGGCGGATCGGACCGTCAGACCACGAGCGAGGAGTGTCGTTCACCGCTTCTCGCGCGGTCGACCTACGGTGATCCGGCGCGCTTCATCAACCCGCTGCCTTTCCGGCTCGGTACCCCCGCGCAACCGTCGAATGTGCCGACCGCGCCGAGCGATATCCCCGGAGGTGGCCCCATCACCGGTTCCGGACCCAGTGCTCCCTCGGTGCCTGCCCCGGGCACACCGGCCGCGCCTGGCGCCACCACTCCCGGTACCGACCCGTCGACGCCGGGCGGTACGACCGCGCCGTCCACCGACACCGGCGCCTCGGCACCCACCGGCGGAACCGACACGGGCACAGCGCCTTCCGGTGGCGCGACGACCGGCGGCACGACCGGCGGCACGACCGGCGGCACCGAGACCGGCGGCAGCACGGGTGGCACGACCGGCGGGACGACGGAAGGCGGTTCGACCGTCGGCGGCACCACTGGCGGCAGTACTTCCGGCGGTGGAACCACCGGCGGCTCCGACAGCTCCGGTACCGGTGGCACCTCCAGCGGTGGCACCGGCGGTGCGTCCGGCGGTGGCTCCGACAGCGGCGCCTCCGGTGGTGGTGCGTCCGGTGGCGGTGCCGCGGGCGGCGGTGACTCCGGTGGCGGTGCTTCGGGCGGGGGTGCCTCGGGTGGGGGCGCGTCGAGTGGGGGTGCTTCGGGCGGGGGTGCTTCCGGTGGAAGTGACTCGGGCGGTGCTGCTTCCGGTGGTGGCGCCTCGAGCGGCGGGTCCGGCGCCTCGTCCGGCGGCGGGGCCTCGTCCGGAGGCGCGGCCTCCAGCGGAGCCTCGTCCGGGGGAGCTTCGTCCGGCGGTGCCTCGGGCGGTGGTGCTTCCAGCGGCGGCGCGCCCTCCGGCGGGTCCAAGGGTGGTGGCATGAGTGGCGGCGCCGGAGGTGGTGGCGGCGGCGGTGGCGGCGGTGGTTCGCGCCGCTGACCCCGGGCTGACCCGTCCACCCCTGTCCCTTGATCGTGGCTGGTAGGGCTGGTGAATTCTCGGGTGGGTGTCGGTGGGGGCGGGCACAATGGGCTGATGGCATTACTCGGGGGAGCGCCGAAACTGATCGCGCTCGATGTAGACGGAACCCTGTTGGCGACGGGGTTCGAAGTGAGCGCGCGGGTCTCGGCGGCAGTGGCGGCCGCGGTGGCGGCGGGGGCGCACGTGGTGGTGACCACCGGGCGCACCCTGCTGACCACGCGGCCGGTGCTGAAGGAACTGGGGCTCACCGAAGGACACGCGTTGTGCTCCAACGGCGCCGTGCATATCGATGTGGCGCGGGGCGAGCCGGTCGCGGTGCAGTCGTTCGACCCGGCACCCGCCATCCACGCCTTGCGTGCGCTGTTCCCGGACATGGTCTTCGCGGCCGAGCGAGTGGGGGAGGGCACCTGGGCGACGGGACACGGACCGGGAGAGTTCTCCATCGGTGAGTTCCTGCTCGTCGACCATCAGATGCTGGGCAGCGCACCGACTCCGCGACTCAACGGCTGGTGGCCCGGCGGCACCATCGAGGAGATGCTGCACCTGCTCGCCTCGCTGGAGGTGCCCGACGCCTCGTGGGTGCACGGCGAATTCGGGCCGTGGGTCACGGTATCGCGCCGGGGTGTCTCCAAAGGCTGGGCGCTGGAACGACTCCGGCTCGCGCTCGGCATCGCGCCGGACGCCACTCTCGCCATCGGCGACGGCTTCAACGACCGCGAAATGCTGCGCTGGGCCGCGCATTCCGTCGCGATGGCGGGCTCGCCGGACTCGGTGCTCGCCCTGGCCGACGAGGTGACCGGCGACGTGACCGAGGACGGTGTCGCCACCGTCCTCGAGCGCTGGTTCGCCGCCTGATGGGCTAGGCGGAGGCCGCCGCCCTCGACGCGGCCGTCATCGCGACGAAGTGCGGATTGCTCATGATCCCGAGGACATTGCCGAACGGATCGAGCACCGCCGCGGTCGCGAACCCCGCGCCTTCGCCGCGTTCGGTGATCGGCTCGTACTCGGTGGCCCCGAGCGCGAGCAGCCGGGCGAAGGTGGCGGCGAGATCGTCGACATGCCAGAACACGACACCGCCGCCACCGGGTGCGTTGCGAGCGCCCGCCGGCGCGTAGGCGCGGTTGATGAGGCCGAGCTCGGCCTGCATCGGCCCGACCCGGAACTCGTAGTAGCCGCCCGGCACCTCGTAATACGGGGCCAGGCCGAGGAACTCGGTGTACCAGTCCTTGGCGGCGGTGAGGTCGTCGGCGTAGTAGGTGGTGGTCGCCATTCCCTGCAGCATGTCTGCTCCCGATGTCGTCGTTGTGGTGAGAACGACTTTGCCAGGCAAAGTGCTCACCGAATGAGCACTTTGTTGGGCAGAATCACGAGTATGCGAGCGGACAGATTGGTGGCCACCCTGCTGTTGATGCAGGCGCGTGGCCGGGTGACGGCCGCCGAGGTCGCCACCGAGTTGGAGGTCTCGGTGGCGACTGCCCGCCGCGACCTGGAGGCACTGTCGGCTGCGGGTATCCCGGTGTATCCCCAGGCGGGCCGTGGCGGTGGCTGGTCGCTGGTCGGCGGTGCCCGCACCGATCTGTCCGGCCTGACCGCGGGCGAGACCAGGGCGCTGTTCCTGCTGGCCGGTCCGGCCGCGCAGGCCGCGCCGGAGGTGAAGTCCGCGCTGCGCAAGCTGGTGCGGGCTCTGCCGCAGACCTTCCGGGCGGACGCGGCCGCGGCGGCCGACGCGGTCGTCGTCGATCCCGCCCGCTGGGGCCGACCGGATCCCGAACCCCCCGCGGTTCTGCCCCTGCTGCAACGGGCAGTGGTCGATCGTCGGCAGGTCCGGATGGAGTACTCGCGGGCCGGGGAGCGCACCGTCCGCGTGGTGCATCCGTGGGGCTTGGTGGAGAAGGAAACGGTCTGGTACCTGATCGCGGGCACCGAGCGTGGTCGCCGGACCTTCCGGCTGGACCGGGTCGGCGCGGTCACCGTCCTCGACGAGACCGCCGATCGCCCCGCGGATTTCGACCTCTCGGCCGAATGGGCGCGGATCGTCACCCGGATGGAGCAGCGGCGGGCCGCCGTCGCCGCGACGGTACTGGTGTCGGCGACACTGGCGCCGATCCTGGCCGATCAGCAGGGCCGCAACTGCACCCTGCTCGGGCCGGTGGACGACGGCCGGGTCCAGGCCAGCGTCACCGCCGACACCGCGAAGATGGTCGCCCGGCAACTGGCGGGCTGGGGCGCCGACGTCGAAGTCGTCGGGCCACCGGAAGTCCGGGCCGAGCTCGTCGCCCTCGGCACCGAGCTGGTGCGCGGCAACAGCTGAGCGTCCGTGGTGCCGGCGGGACGCGCCGCCGACACCACGGACGGTCTAGCGCTCGAGCCGCGCGGCCAGTGCCCGCACCACCTCGGTCGCCACGACCGCGTGACCGCTCGTCGTGAAATGGATGAGATCGGCGCTCATCAGACTCGGCCGCGTCCGCACCGGGTGCTCCCAGAACTCGGTCAGCACGGCGTCGAAGTCGGCGGCCACCGCCCGCACCACCTCGTTCATCTCGGCCATGCGCGGACGCATCGGACGCATCGGCGCCATCCGCTCGATCGCCCACACATCGGCCACCGTGAACACCGACAGCTGCGCTCCCGTCGCGGCCAGCGCGGCGAACATCGCCGAGAGGTTGTTCCGCAGCCGCTCCGGGTCGCCGCCCGCCTCGAACAGGTCGTTGCCCCCGCAGCTGATGTGCACGAGATCCGGTGCGAATTCCAGGATCTCGGGCAACTGATGCTGCCGGACCTGGGTGCTGGTCGCGCCGATCCGTCCCGTATTGCGGTACACCAGTGCGGGATTCACCGTCGCCAGGGTGGCGGCGACCCGGTCGGCCCAGCCTCGGGCCGCGTAGCCGGGGCTGGGATCGCCGGTACCCGCGGCGATCGAGTCGCCCAGCACGGCGAAGCGCTGCCAGGGGGCCGCACGCAGCAACTCGACCGCTTCGTCCGGGCGCAACAACAGCGGATCGTCGGCCTCGGTGTACTGCTCGGACAACGGTGTGGTGAAAGACATCTCGCGACTCCTAACGGGTAGTACGGGCCTGCGACGGGACGAGGAGCAGCAGTGCGACCGCGAGCCCGATCACCGCGCCGACGGCGAATACCGTGTGGAAGGCGCGCACCGCGTCGTCGGGCACCGCGGTGAAGACGGCGGCCAGCACCGCCACGCCGAGCGCGCCGCCCACCTGCCGGGCGGTCACGTTCATGCCGATCCCGGCCGCGAACTGTTGCGGGGGCACCGAACTCGCGGCCGCGGTGCCGAGCACCGTGACCACGATGCCGATGCCGCCGCCGCCGAGCAGTCCGGCGGGTACCCATGCCGACCACAGCGCGGGATCGGGGCCGAACGCGTCGGTGCTCATCCAGGCCAGCGAGGCGGCGTACATCAGCGCGCCGACCACGCCGGCCCAGCGCTGGCCCCGCGGTGCGGTGATCCGGCCGACGATCACCGAGGTCACCATCGACGCCGCCGCGCCGACGGTCAGCGCCGCGGCCGATTCGAGCACCGAGTAGCCCCAGAGCGCGTCCAGGAACATCGGTCCGGCCAGCAGCCAGGCGAACATGGTCGCGCCGAAGAGCAGCGAGCCGGCATTGGCGAGCGCGAATTGCCGATTCCGCCACAGTGTTACGGCCACGGCCGGATCGGGGTGCCGCATCGAGCGAGCCAGCGCGAACGTCACCAGTACGGCGCCACCGATGAGCGCCGCGAGCGTGACCGGGGCCGTCCAGCCCCAGCTCTGGCCCTCGGTGACCGCGGCGACGAGCGCGCCGAGGCCGAGCGCGACGGCCAGGGTGCCGAGCGGATCGGGCAGGGCGGTATCGCGGCGGGCATCGTCGGTGCTCGGCAGGCGCAGGCCGGGCACGATCAGCGCGAGCGCGATCGGCACGTTGACGAGGAAGATCGCACGCCAGCCCAGGCTCTCGACGAGCGCGCCGCCGATGGCCGGACCGACCACCGCGGCGAATCCGCCCGCGGCCGTCCAGACGGCGATGGCGGAGCCGATCTTCGCGCGCGGCGTGGCTGCCAGCACCAGCGCGAGCGCGGCGGGCACCATGAACGCCGCCGTCATGCCCTGCAGGACGCGTCCGGCGATGAGCCAGCCCGCGCTCGGCGCGAGCCCGCACAGCAGCGAGGTGACGGCGAATCCCGCCAGTGCCAGGGCGAACATCCGGCGCCGTCCGAGGACGTCGGCCAGCCGGCCCGCCGGGGTCAGGAGCGCGGCGAAGGCGATCGCGTAGCCGCTGACGATCCAGGTCAGCGTGCTGGTCGCGGTGCCGGGGTAGGAGGTGGCGATGGTCGGGAACGCGATATTGACCACGGACAGGTCGATGAAGGCGATGAAGGCGGCGCCCGACGCCACGGCCAGGGTGCGGCCCGCGGCGCCGGTGTCGGGTGTCGTGCTGGTCGGCGAATCTTCGGGCCGAGCAGAAACGTCGGTCATGGGGAAGGTCCTTCACGGAGGAGAAATGAGAACGTACGATCGTTCGTAAATAAAAGTACGACCGATCGTTCGCCCATGCAAGAGGTGGTGGAACAATGGAGTTCATGACGCAGCTGTCCGAGTCCGGCGACCAACGACTGGCCAAGGGCGCGCGTGCCAGGGCGACCATCGCGCGCCGCGCCGCCGAACTCGCCTCCATCGAGGGGCTGGACGGCATCAGCATCGGCATGCTCGCCACCGACCTCGGGATCAGCAAGAGCGGCATCGCCACGCTGTTCGGCACCAAGGAGGCGCTACAGCTGGCCGCCGTGGCGACCGCCCGTGACGTGTTCATCGAACGGGTGATCGCGCCGAGCCTGCGCGAACCACGCGGCGTCGGCCGGATCCGCACTCTGATCGACCGCTGGTTCGCCCACATCGAGGATCCGCCCTTCCCCGGCGGCTGTTTTCGCGTCGCCACGCTGACGGAGTACAGCAGCAAGGAGGGGCCGGTCCGCGATGCCGTGGTGGCTGACCACGACGAGTGGCTGGCGTTGCTCGCGGTCGAGATCCGCAAAGCGCAGGAAGTCGGCGACTTCGCCGGCGCCGATCCGGAACAGCTGGTGTTCGAGCTCGACGCGGTGGTGAGCGCGGCCAATATCGCGCGCCAGATCGGGGATTCGGCGCGGGTCGAGGCCGCGCGCGCCATCGCCGCGCGCCTGCTCGCGTCCTAGCCTGCCCCGGTAAACGCCGATGGCGTCGTCACCCGGGTCGGGTGACGACGCCATCGGTCGGCGGCTCAGTGGTGGTGTGCGTGTCCGGCGTGCGGGTCGTGCCGCGGCGTCGCGATGCCCGCGGTGAGCGTGAACGCCGCGGTGCGGACCACCTCCCCGTGCCGGAAATCGAGGAAGAGGCGGTAGGTGCCCGGGCCGGGAACCGCGGTGTGGAAGGTGATCTCGGGTCCGGCCGGGGTGACGCCGTCGCCCGGTTCACCGTTCGGGTGCACGTGTACGTAGGCGAGGTCGCCCGCGCGCAAGATCACCAGATGGCCGAAGGCGGCTAGGTAGGGCTGCAGATCCGTGACCGGCACACCATCTTTGCGCACGGTCAGGGTGAGCAGGTCGCCCTCGGCGCGCAGGTCGCCGTCGACGGTGACCTCGTACCCGTCGACCGTCGCGGTGCGCCCCACCGCCGGAACCGGCTGTGGCGCATAGTGACCCGCGATCGCGAGATCGGCGCCGAGGGTGATCGTGCGGCCGAGCGCGCGCGGCGCGATATCGGTGAAGACGCGGTAGGCGCCCGCCTCGGGGAGATCGAGGCGGATCACCCAGGTGCCGTCGTCCTCGCGCACCGGATGGACGTGCCAGAACCCGGTCAGTTCCCGGCGCGCGACGATCAGATGGAGCTCGCGGTCGTGGATCGGGTCGAACTCGGTGACCGGCGCTCCGTCCGGCCCGAGGATCCGGAACCGGAAATCGATCCCGCCGGGCGCGGCGATCGTGGTGTCGAGGTCCAGGGTGTATCCGTCCTGGGTGACCAGCAGTCCGCCCGGCGCGCCCGCGCCGTGGCCGGCGTGAGCGTCGCCGTGGCCGGCGTGGGCCGGCTCGGCGGCGGCGTGCTTGCCGTGTCCCTGGTGTGCCGCGTGCGCGGTGGTATCGATGCCGTTGTCCGCGTGGTTGTTCCGGTGCGCGGCGGGCGCGGCGTCAGCGTGTCCGGCGTGGGTGTGGTGTCCGGCGTGGGCGTTGGTGGTCATCGTGGTCGCCTCTCTCTGTTCGCTGTGCGTTGCTACGAACATATACCCCTAGGGGGTATGTAGTGAAGAGGGACGACCTATGGGCTGGGTCACACCGGTCCGGGCGTCCGGGTCAGTGCTGGGCGTTCCAGAAGCCGATGGCGATGGCGCCCCACCAGCAGATCTGGGAGATCGCACCGGACGCGGCGCCCCAGACCAGCAGTCGCGGCGGCAACGGCCCGGTGGTCCGCTCGGCCAGGCGCTTGCTCAGCACCGTCGCTTGTAGCCCGTTGACGGTGAGGATCGCGGTCAGCGCCATTTTGATCTGCGTCGGAGGCGAACCGAGATCGGGCTCGAGGACGCCACCGCTGACGACCAGCGTCGCCAGGCCCAACCAGATCGGCACGTGCATTCGGGACACGCCCGCCATCGCCTCGGCCAAGGTGCTGCGCCCGGTCAGCCACAGTGCGGTCAGGTAGTCGGCGATCAGCACCCCGCCGAACCCGAGCGTCAAGCCGGCCAGGTGGACGAACAACCCGGCGGTATGCAGCGCGGGGTCCGGGTGTACGTGGGTGGCCACCCACAGGACGCCGCCGAGCAGCGCCGTCGACCCGAGTGCCGCGGCGCCGATCAGCCACCAGGAATCGAGCAGGCCGATCGGCCGCTCGGGTTCCGGCGCCGGCCAGCGGCCGCCCCGCGGCATCGGGGCCGGGGTGTGAAGCGTGCCCCAGACCGTCGGCGCTGTCGCCGCATCAGGTCGAATGACCAGCAAGTTTTCCGGCATTCATGCCTCCGCCCGGTGTGTCCACAAGAGATTAGGGGAGGCTAAACTATTTCTTCGGGTCGGGTAAAGACGTTCCCGGCCGCTGTCGGCCGAGAGAGATTGGTGAGCGATGGTGGTCGGATGGGGAGTGTCCCTCGGTGCGCGCAATACCGTCTGCGTGGCGGTCGGCGGCGGCGATCCGGTGGTCCGGCGAGACCGGACCACCTCCCATGACGGCCGGATTCTCGGTTTCGCCGATCTGACCGTCGCCGGTGGGCTGCCGCAGGAGCCCCCGGCCGAAGAACTGGTCGTCCGGGTCCTCGGCGCGACGATGGCCGCCCACGGCGCGGTGGCCGAGCACACCGTGTTGGCACACCCGGCGGTTTACAGCGAGCGACACCTCGCCGCGCTGCGGCGCGAACTCGGGCGGGCGCGACTGGGCGAGGTCGCGCTGGTGGCCGAGCCGATCGCGGCAGCGGCGGCGCTCGATCGGCCGGACGAGAACGTCGATGCCGCAACGGATGTCGCGGCGCTGCTGGTGTACGACCTGGGTGCGACCTCGCTCGATCTCACGGTGGTCGTGCGTGACCGGCGGGGCCACCGGATCGCCGGCCGCCCCGCCCGGTCCTACGCCTTCGGTGGTCGCTCGACCGCCGCGGCGCTCGCGATCGCCGAGCACGACCTGGCGGGCGCGATGGAACCGGGCGCTGGGGAACTGGGTGCGATGGAACCGGACGCTACGGAACTGGCTGCGGCGGAACTGGGCGCGGCGGAACCGGGTGCGATGGAACTGGGCGCGGCGGAACCGGGTGCGATGGACCTGGGTGCGATGGACCTGGGTGCGGGTTCGGATCCACGGCGCGCGATCGCGGTTCGTGCCCAGCTCGTCCGGGATTCACTGCCGCTCGTGCACGAATGTCTGCGCACCGCAGGGCTTTCCGTCGCACATCTCGACGCGGTGCTGCTCGTCGGGGGCGCGGCAACCCCGGACGACGTCGCGCACACCCTGGCCGGTGCGCTGCGCTGTCCGGTTGTGCGCGAACGGGAGCCGGGCACCTCCATCGCCCGGGGTGCCGCGCTGCTCGGTGCCCGGCGCTCGGCGACGGGCACCGTGCTGGTTCCGGTGCGCCGGCCGGTGTCACGCGGTGCGTTCGTCGCGGCCGCCGTCGCCGTGCCTCTGCTGTTCTCGGTCGCGCTGGGGTTGTTGCGCGCCGATGACGGGCGGGGTGGCGCGATGGTCGCCGTGCCCGGCCGGGCGTTACCGGGCGAGCGGGTCGACGCGATACCGGGTTCCGTGCTGGTCGACGCACTGCCGGCGACCCTGTGGGCCGGGGCCGCGATGCGGCCGATCGGATCGATCAGGGCGCAGCCGGACCGGACCGTGGCCGATCCCTCTGTGGCCTCACCGATGCCGGGACCCTCGTCGGGGTACGCCGCCACGACCGAATCCAGTGGTTTCGTCGAGAGTTCGGCGAGTGCCCCCGTGACCTACTCGCCGACCGCCCCGGATTCGGCCGCACCAGGACCCAGCCTCCCGGCCGCCCCGGCCCCGTTGACTCTGACGCTCGAGATCCCTGCCCCACCGGAGACGCCAGACAGCCCGGTCGATCCCGGCCACGGTGTTCCGATCGACTACACCCCGACGTCGGTTCCCGGAGAAATTCCGGGTCAAGCCTCGGTAGCCCTGCCGGATTCGCTCGCCGAAGTCCCGCCCGTCCCTGTCGCGACGGCATCCGAACCGGGAGCATCACACCCCTGAGATCGGTTGTTCAGGCGGTCAGTTCCCACTCGGCGCCGACGGTCACGTCGTAGCGATCCCACACAACGGCGGCGAGCGACGGGTGGGTACCGAGTGTCGGGGCGTGGGTGGATTCCGGTGCGGCGGTACCCAACCGGTCGGTGAGCAGGCCCGGCGCCAGGAACCACGGCGCGACGACGACGTGCTCGGCGCCACGGTCACGCAGCCGATCGGTCGCCCCGCGGACGGTGGGTTCGCTGGTCGCGAAGCAGATCTCGGTGAGCAGGCCGGTGCGCCGGGCGATCCGCGCGGCCACGTCGGCGGTGCGTTCGTTGGCGCCGGGCCGCGTGGAACCGACCGCGGCGACGGCGATCCCGATCCGGCCCGCCGTGTCTTCGGGGATCGCCGCCATGATCCGGTCGCACAGCGCGTCGAGCAGGCGGGGGTCGGGGCCGAGGACATCGGCCTGATCCAGCCGGAGCAGGGGATGCCTGCGCCGGGCCGTGTCGAGCAGGCCGGGCAGGTCGACGCGGGCGTGGAACGCGCTGCCCAGCAGCATCGGTACCACGATCGCGCGGGTGAACCCCAGCGCGGCCACCCCGTCGACGACCTGGTCGACAGACGGCGCGTTGAGATCGAGAAAGGCGAGCCGGACGGTCAGGTCCGGTCGCTGCGCGGCGACCAGATCGCGCACGGCCGCCGCGTTCGCCGCCGAACGCGGGTCACGGCTGCCGTGGGCGACCAGGATCAGCGCGGGCTCGCTCCCGCCGCGCGGGGCCACAACGGCACCACGCAGCGGGGCGAGCACGGGCGACATCAGACCGCGGTACCGACCTCGACCGAGGTCAGCACATCGCCGACCAGGCCGGCGGCGAGGGTGTTGCCACCGGCGGGATCGATCAGCAGGAACGACCCGGTGTGCCGGTTGGTGCGGTAGTCATCGGCCGGGATCGGCTCGGCCAGGCGCAGCGACACGCGGCCGATATCGTTGAGCTCCAGCGTCTCCGGGCTCGGCTCGGCCGTCAGGGTCTGCTCGTCGAAGCGCTCCACGAGCGCACCGACGATCGCCTGCGTGGTCTTGGCGCCGTGCTTGAGCAGCAGCCGGGCGCCGGGGCGCAGCGACTTGTCGCCGAGCCAGCACACGGTCGCGTCGAAGGTGTCGATCGCCTCCGGGGCGTCGGCCACCGAGGCGATGATGTCGCCGCGGGAGATGTCGACCTCGTCGGCCAGGATCAGCGTCACGCTGCGGCCCACCTGCGCGACGGCGAGTTCACCGTCGGGGGTGTCGATGCGCTCGACGGTGGTGCGCTTGCCCGAGGGCAGCACCACGATCTCGTCACCGGGGGAGACCGAACCGGCCGCGATCTGACCCGCGTAGCCACGGTAGTCGGGGTACTCGGCGGTGCGCGGACGGATCACGTACTGCACCGGGAAGCGCAGGCCCAGGGCGTGCGTTCCGGTCGAATCCGCGTCCACCGGTACCGATTCCAGGTGCTCGATCAGCGACGGGCCGTCGTAGTACGGGGTGTTGTCCGAGCGGCTGGCGATATTGTCGCCGTGCAGCGCCGACACCGGGATCTCGAGGACGTCCTCGTCGGCCCAGCCCAGCTTCGAGGTCAGCGCGTTGAACTCCGCGGAGATCGCGGCGAACACCTCGGCCGGATTGTCGACCAGGTCGATCTTGTTCACGGCCAGCACCAGCTTCGGCACACCCAGCAGCGCCAGCACGGCGGCGTGGCGACGGGTCTGCTCGATGACGCCCTTGCGCGCGTCGACCAGCAGGATCACCAGCTGCGCGGTGGACGCGCCGGACACCGTGTTGCGGGTGTACTGCACGTGACCGGGGGTGTCGGCCAGCACGAAAGACCGCTTGGGCGTCGCGAAGTAGCGGTACGCCACGTCGATGGTGATGCCCTGCTCACGCTCGGCGCGCAGGCCGTCGACGAGCAGCGACAGGTCCGGGGTGGACAGACCCTTGTCGACCGAGGCGCGGGTGACGGCGTCGATCTGATCGGCCAGCACGGACTTGGTGTCGTAGAGCAGCCGTCCGACCAGGGTGGACTTGCCGTCGTCGACAGAACCGGCGGTGGCCAGGCGAAGTAGGTCGCTCACTGTCGCGCCTCCGTCCGACCAGCGTGGCTGTGCCCATGGTCGTCGACAGAACCGGCGGTGGCCAGCCTCAATAGGTCGGACATCAGAAATAACCCTCTCGCTTGCGGTCTTCCATGGCGGCCTCGGACACGCGGTCGTCGCCACGGGTCGCACCACGTTCGGTCAGTCGGGACGCGGCGACCTCGGCCAGGATGGCCTCGTTGTCGGCGGCGTCGGAGATGATGGCGCCGGTGGTGGAACCGTCACCGACGGTGCGGTAGCGCACCGAGCGGGTCTCGAGGACCTCGTTCTCGGTCGGGCCGCCCCAGACGCCGGGGGTCATCCACATGCCGTCGCGCTGGTACACCGGGCGCTCGTGGGCGTAGTAGATGCTGGCCAGATCGATGTCCTCGCGGGCGATGTAGCGCCAGATGTCGAGCTCGGTCCAGTTGCTCAGGGGAAACACCCGCACGTGCTCGCCCGGGGCGTGCTTGCCGTTGTAGAGGTTCCACAGCTCGGGACGCTGGCGCTTCGGGTCCCACTGGCCGAAGGCGTTGCGCAGCGAGAAGATCCGCTCCTTGGCCCGCGAGCGCTCCTCGTCGCGGCGGCCGCCGCCGAAGACCGCGTCGAAGCGGTGCTCGGTGATGGCGTCGAGCAGCGGGACGGTCTGCAGCGGGTTGCGGATGCCGTCGGGGCGCTCGGTGAGGCGGCCGTCGGCCAGGTACTCCTCGACCGAGGCCACGTGCAGGCGCAGACCGTACTTCTCCACCACCTTGTCGCGGAACTCGAGCACCTCGTCCAGGTTGTGCCCGGTGTCGACGTGCAGCAGCGCGAACGGCAGCGGCGCGGGCCAGAAGGCCTTGAGCGCCAGATGCAGCAGCACGGTCGAGTCCTTGCCGCCGGAGAACAGGATCACCGGCCGCTCGAATTCGCCCGCGACCTCACGGAAGATGTGGATCGCCTCGGATTCCAGCGCCGCGAGGGTGTCGAACTCGGTCAGGCCGAGGTCGCGTTCGGTGGTGTTGGTACTCACAGGCTCACTCCCGGTGGTGGTGATGGTCATGCTGTGTCCTATCTGCATGCCCACGGCGCCCTTCGCGGTGACGCAGGCTTCCGCCTCCGGGCGCTGACGTGGTCATGACTGGTGCAATCCGCATTCGGTCTTGGCGAGGCCGGCCCAGCGTCCGCTGCGCGGATCGGACCCCGGCTCGGGCTTACGCGTGCACGGCGCGCAGCCGATGGACGGATAACCCTCCTCCACCAGGGGATTGACGAGGATGCCGTTGGCCTCGATGTAGGCCTGCATCTCGTCGTCGGACCACGGTGCGATCGGGTTGATCTTCACCAGTCCGAAGGCTTCGTCGAACGAGATCAGCGGTGCGTTGGCGCGGGTCGGCGCCTCGACGCGGCGGATACCGGTGACCCACGCGTTGTAGCCGGCGAGGGACTTCTTCAGCGGAACGACCTTACGCAACCGGCAGCATTCGGCGGCGTCGCGGGCGAACAGATCCTTGCCGAGCAGCTGATCCTGTTCGGTGACACTGTGTTCGGGGCGCACGTTGATCACGTTCACGCCGTACACGGCCTCGACCGCGTCGCGGGTGCCGAGGGTCTCGGCGAAGTGGTAGCCGGTGTCGAGGAACAGCACGTCGACACCGGGCCGGGTCTGCGCGGCCAGGTGCACCAGCACACCGTCCTGCATGTTGGATGCGACGATGTAGCCGTTTCCGAATGTGCGGTCGGTCCAGGCGATCAGGTCGGCGGCCGAGGCCTCGGTACCGAGCTCGGCCGCGCCTTGCTCGGCGATGGACCGCAGCTCGTCCTCGGACAGCTTCGCGGCGAGATTCGTTGTCACAGTTGAGATCCCCTCATCCACTAGCGGAGGTCGGCCTCGTCGGCGCGCACGGCCCACACCGCGAACCGCTCACCGGCTTCCCGGTTCTTGACGAAGTTGCGGACGACGCGGTCGATGTAGTCACCGAGCTCGACGCTGGTCACCTTGTGCTGACGCAGCTTGCGGCCGAATCCGGAGTCCAGGCCGAGGCTGCCACCCAGGTGAACCTGGAAACCCTCGACCTGATTCCCGTTGCCGTCGTCGACGAGCTGACCCTTGAAGCCGATGTCGGCGATCTGGGACCGGCCGCAGGAATTCGGGCAGCCGTTGATGTTGATGGTGATCGGCACGTCGAGTTCGGCGTTGATGTCGGCCAGGCGCTGCTCGAGTTCCGGCGCGAGCACCTGCGAGCGCTTGCGGGTCTCGACGAAGGACAGCTTGCAGAACTCGATGCCCGAGCAGGCGAGCAGGTTGCGCCGCCAGATCGACGGGCGGGCCTGCAGACCCAGCGGCTCGAGCTCGTCGATCAGCGCGTCGACCTGGTCGTCGGCGATGTCGAGGATGATCAGCTTCTGGTACGGGGTGAAGCGGATGCGGTCCGAGCCGTACTTCTCGGCGGCGTCGGCGACCTTGCTCAGGATGGTGCCCGAGACCCGACCGGCGATGGGGGAGAAGCCGACGGCGTTGAGTCCGTTGCGCAGCTTCTGCACGCCGACGTGGTCGATCGGCTTGGCGGGCTGCTCCGGGGCCGGACCGTCGATCAGCTTGCGCCCGAGGTACTCGTCCTCGAGTACCTGACGGAACTTCTCGATGCCCCAGTCCTTGATGAGGAACTTCAGACGGGCCTTGGTGCGCAGGCGGCGGTAGCCGTAGTCGCGGAACAGCGAGACCACGGCCTCCCACACGTCGGGCACCTCGTCGAGCGGCACCCACGCGCCGACCCGCTTGGCCAGCATCGGGTTGGTCGACAGGCCGCCGCCGACCCACAGGTCGAGGCCGGGGCCGTGCTCGGGGTGGTTCACGCCGACGAAGGCGACGTCGTTGATCTCGTGGACCACGTCCTGCTGGCCCGAGATCGCCGTCTTGAACTTGCGGGGAAGGTTGGAGTACTCCTTCTTCCCGATATAGCGCTCGACGATCTCGTCGATGGCCCAGGTCGGGTCGATGATCTCGTCGAGCGACTCACCGGCCAGCGGGGAACCGAGGACGACGCGGGGGCAGTCACCGCAGGCCTCGGTGGTGTGCAGGCCGACCGACTCGAGCCGTCGCCAGATCTCGGGGACGTTCTCGACCTCGATCCAGTGGTACTGGACGTTCTCGCGGTCCGACAGGTCGGCGGTGTCGCGGCCGAACTCGGTGGAGATGCCGCCGATGGTGCGCAGCTGGGCGACATTGAGCGCGCCGGCATCGCAGCGCACCCGCATCATGAAGTACTTGGCTTCGAGGATGTCGATGTTGTCGTCGTCGGTCCAGGTGCCGTCGTAGCCCTCTTCGCGCTGGGTGTAGAGACCCCACCAGCGGAAGCGGCCACGCAGATCGGCCTTGTCGATCGAGTCGAAGCCGCCCTTGGCGTAGATGTTCTCGATGCGCGCGCGCACGTTGAGCGGGTTGTCGTCCTTCTTGGACTGCTCGTTCGGGTTCAGCGGCTCGCGGTAGCCGAGGGCCCACTGGCCTTCGGAGCGGCGGCGCACGGGCTTGCCGGTGCGCTCGCGCGGCGCGACGGGGGCTTCGCTGCGCGGCCGATCGGGCCGGACGCGGCGTTCGGCCGCCGGGCGCTCGGGGCGGGCCGGCGACGACTGTTCGGTCGAAGCGGCGTCGGTGCTCGACGTCATGTGGGGTCGCTCCTGCGGGGTGGGTGGTACATCCGTGCTGAAGGCGCGAGGGGCTGGCTCGCGTCAGGTGGTCAGCGGGCCGATGAAAGTCGATGGCACCGGGGGATACCCGGGCGTGGACGCCGCTGCGCTACCGGGGGAAACCGGGCCGACAACAGGCGCTGCAGACGCGCTGGAAGTCGACGTGGCGCCGGGCCACGAGTCGTACTCCAGTTGCGTGCATGGGCCTATTGTGCCATGTCAGCCGGGTCGTTCCGACCGCAAGGAGATATTTCCCGCACTTTTGAGGGAAATTCCCTGGACGGTCGTCCCGTTCTGTGACGGGGGTCATAGTTCACCCGCCGGAAGCGACCCGTGATTCGTCGTGTACCCCGGATGTGCGGTGCGGCACAGCGCGTTGACCTGGAGTCTCGTTGAGGTTGCAGAGTGGTCGCATGAGCAACGATGCCACCGTGACGGGGCAGACCCCCGTCGATCTGGAGGCCGAACTCGCGGCCGTCACCGCTGTCGTCGAGACCATCGCCCACGCGCAGGCCAACGAACTGATCGACGAGTTCACCGCCGTCTTCCGGGCGGACGCGATCTGGACCACCGGCCACGGCAAGCGGCTGTACGGCAGGCCCGCCATCGCCGAGTTCACCGCCCAGGTGCTGCCCGGCGCCACCACCCACGGCAAGGCCACCTACGAGATCGAGCATGTGCTGTTCCTGCGGCCCGACGTCGCCGCCGTCAAGATCCGGCAGCGCTACTTCACCCTCGACGGGGAGTTGTCGGGGCAGGGCACACCCCTGTACGTCATGACCAAGGAGGACGGTGCCTGGGTGCTCACCGCCAACCAGAACACCCCCGTGGTGGCCGACTGATCGTCGACCGGTGCCGGGGGCGGGCCCTGCGTGCCGGGTCCGAGGGGAGCCCGGCAGACTGGAGGGGTGACTATCAGCGCTGTTTCCGGGGCTCCCGGCGTGACACCGGCCGACGCCGATCGGCCGGTGCTGCGCGATTTCGGGGGCGGCGCGTTCGGGGTCTACGTGCACGTGCCGTTCTGTGCGACGCGCTGCGGTTACTGCGACTTCAACACCTACACCGCGGGGGAGCTGGGCACCTCCGCGTCGCCGCAGTCGTGGCTCGAGGCGCTGCGCGGTGAGCTCGCGACCGCGGCGACCGAGTTCGCCGCGCTGCCGAGCGCGACGCCGCCGGTGTCGACGATCTTCGTCGGTGGTGGCACCCCCTCGCTGCTCGGCGGCGACGGACTGGCCGCGGTCCTGGACGCGGTGCGCGCGAACTTCACCCTGGCCGCTGACGCCGAGGTGACCACCGAATCCAACCCGGAGTCCACCTCGCCGGAGTTCTTCGAGCGCATCCGGGCCGCCGGCTACACCCGGGTGTCGCTGGGAATGCAGTCCGCCGCCCAGCACGTGCTGAAGATCCTGGACCGCACCCACACCCCCGGCCGCGCGGTCGCGGCGGCGAAGGAAGCCAGGGCTGCCGGGTTCGACCACGTCAACCTCGACCTCATCTACGGCACGCCCGGCGAGACCGACGCTGATCTGGACGCGAGCCTCGACGCCGTGCTGGCCGCCGGGGTCGACCACGTCTCCGCCTACTCCCTGATCGTCGAGGACGGCACCGCCTTGGCGCGCAAGGTCCGCCGCGGCGAACTGCCCTCCCCCGACGAGGACGTGCTGGCCACCCGGTACGAACGCATCGACGCCCGCCTCGCCGACGCGGGCCTGTCCTGGTACGAGGTCTCCAACTGGGCCGCCGACGACGATGCCCGCTGCCGGCACAACCTCGGCTACTGGGACGGCGGCGACTGGCTCGGCGCCGGCCCCGGCGCGCACAGCCATGTGGGCGGCGTCCGCTGGTGGAACATCAAGCACCCCGCCCGCTACGCCGACCGCGTCGCGCTCGGCGGCCTGCCCGCCGCGGGCTGGGAAGCGCTCACCGACGACGAGCGCTACACCGAACACCTCATGCTCACCGTCCGCCTCCGGACCGGCCTGCCGCTGGCCACTCTCGCGCCCACGGCCCGGACCGCGCTGGACCGCATCCTCGCCGACGGCCTCGCCGAGATCACCGGCGAGCACCTCGTCCTCACCGACCGCGGCCGTCTGCTCGCCGACGGCGTGGTCCGCGACCTGCTCGACTGAGCCGCCGAAATTCGGTGTCGGTCCCGCCGTCGCCGTGACACGATGCGCGGCGTGTCTTCCTCGCGGAATGAGCTGGTGCGCTGGCAGTTCGACCTGACCTGGTCGCTGCTCGAGTTCCATCTCGACCGGTTGTCGGCGGCGGACTTCCGCTGGGAGCCGGCCGAACTGTGCTGGACGCTGCGGCCGGACGACACCGGCGGATGGGTCGCGGACTGGGCCGACACCGAACCCGACCCGATCCCGGTCCCGACGATCGCGTGGCTGAGCTGGCACATCGGTTGGTGGTGGAGCGTGGCCACCGACCATCTGGCCGGCCGACCACCGCGGCAGCGGACCGACATCGGGTGGCCCGGACCGGGAGCGCCGACGATCGCCTGGCTGCGTCGGCTGCGCACGGACTGGATCGCGATCCTCGACGCGCTCGACGACACCGACCTGGACGCGCCCTCGGCCTACCCGTGGCCGGCCGATGCCGGGCTGACGAACGCTCATCTGGTCTCCTGGGTCGATGCGGAACTGATGAAGAACGTGGCCGAGATCGGTCAGCTGCGACTGCTGCGGGCGGCCCGGACACAGGTCGCTTGACACCGATTCGTGACCGGAATTCCGGGGCTTTCGGGTGGCGCGGACGCCATCGAGGATCGCCCGGTCAGCGTCATGAGCGGACGTGATGCACACCTCACCGGAGGGCCCGCGCACCGGGGTCCGCAAGCGCGAGGTTCGGTGGGTTCGGGGCCGAAGATAACGATTGGGGGCGTAGGCTTCGACTCGATCCTAGGGAGCTATATGTCCACCGAACGGCACATCACCCTCGTCCACGAGCAGAGCGAATTCGCTGAGGCGCGCTCTGCGGAGAAGGCGGAGAACGCGCGGCAGTGCGCGGTCGCCGCCCGCACGGTCGCGTCGCATTCCAACGACGCGGAAGATTGCGTATCGCTGCTGGCGATGCTCGGCCTGGATGCCCTCGCGGGCAAGCAGGTGGGCGCGGCTTCCACCGCCGCCGCCCGGAGCTGAATCGGATCGGACCGCCCCCTCCGGGCGGTCCGAGCCGGCGGCCG
>NZ_JBCGFB010000039.1:36134-53034 GCF_038752175.1 Nocardia sp. No.11
GCCGGCGGCCGACCGGATCGGCCGCACAGACTCGATGCCTTCGGCTCACTGACATGGTCAGACCCGAGCCGAGGCCGCGTGCTGCGCGTCCGGCCCGCCGCCGTCCGCGCCACCGATTACACCCCCGACCACCGCCGGCCGCCTGTCGCCGAGGAGTGCGTCGGTATTCGCCTGCGTGATCAGGTATTCCGGCACCGCGCGCTCCGTCTCACCGGTCGGTGGCAGCCCGGGCCCCAATGGTCCGGCGTAGTACCACCGATCGAGTCCACGGGTCGGCGCCGGGACAGTCGGCGGATTCGCGCCGATGACCGGACCCACCGCCCCGGGCACGCTCCGTCCGGCTTCCGGACGACCGAAGGCGCCGTTGTCCACAGGACCGATGCCTGCCCCCGCCCCACTGCGCCCTCCCGGATGGAGGAAGGTGCCATCGTGTGCCGGCCGGTAGTGAGTGCCGGCCGCCGGGCGATCTCCCACCGCGGTCGCCGGCATCGACGATCCCGCCCTGCTGTCGCTGAGGTCGAGGGCGGCGCGGCCGAGCGAAGTCGCCGATCCCTCGATACCCGGGAGCGCGGGCACTGAAGAAGCCACTCCCGGACCACCCGGTTGCGAAAACCCCGGACCGCCGGGCGCCCCCGAGAACGCGGTACTCACGCCCGCACTCGACGACGACACCACGGTCGACCCCGCCACCGACTCCACGTCCGGACCCAGGTCGCCGCCCGATCCGAACGCACCCCGATCCTCGACCTCCGAGCCCGGATCACCCCACCCTGCCAGCTCCGAGCCAGGGCCACTCCACCCCGGCATCTCCGTGTCAGAGCCACGCCAGTCCGCCGCCGAGTCGGTGACCGTCGACCTTCCGATCGTCGAGCCGCTGTCATCCGCCGTGCCATCGCTCGTCGCCCTATCGTCCGCCGCGCCGATGCCCGGTGACGAGACCTGAACCGCCCGGTCCGCTGTGGTCGCTGAGGAACTCGTCCCACCACTCGCCGACACGGAATCCTCGCCTTCCACCGAGCCCTGGTGGTCGCTACCCGTCGCTGCTGGGTGGTTGCCTGCTGTCGGCTGTGCGCGGGCGGTTCCCGTCGCCGGCGGGTCGCTGCGCGTCGGAAGCGCGTGGTCGCCACTCATCGTCGGCGGGTGGTTGCCTCCCGTCGGCAGCGCGTTCTCGCGGTTCGAACTCCCGACGATCACCCACTGTCGGCCGGCATATGTGTCGGAAACGCACGGTCGAATCGGCATGGGCAGCACCGGAATCCTGCTGTCGATAGCACCGAACGGCACCACATATCGCTCCCGCATGGCGATCCTCGCGTTCTCCTCCGCGGACGCTGCCGCACGATGTGCGGTTGCCGCGTCCATCGGTGACATCGGATGCGCGGCGGCCCCGCTCATCGGCGACATGGCTGCCTCACCCATCGGTGGCAGCATCGGAGACTCGCCCCCGACGCTCATCGAGGAGATCGAGGTTCCCGCGCCGTCCACGACCAGCTCGGGGATCGCGTACTTCGTGGCGACGATCGCCTCGGCCGCGGCCCGGACCAGGCCCGGAAGCTCCAGCAGTGCCGGCGTCAACTCCCGCGCCTGCGTCACATACGCGCGCACGGCCGCTGCGGCCGCCTCGGCCGCCACTCCCGCCCATGCCGTCGCGAACGAGCCGTGCACGGCTCGTTCGAAGGCGTCCACCCCCTCGGCCCACCGTGCCGCGATCCGTTCGAACCGATCCGCCTGCGTGACCGCGTCGGTCACCTCGCGCGAGGTGAACGCCGCCACGATCTGCGCGTGACGCCAATTCCAGGCGTTCTCACCGCCGTCGGGAATCGTGCTCGGCTCGTGCCCGGTCACGGCAGTCGCTGCCGGAAAGTTGGTTGTCCCGCATCGGTTTCGGCCGCGCCGACCTGTCCGGCCCAGTCGTCGTCGGTGCGTATCAGCTCGTCCCGCGCGGACCGGCACGCGGACCGGAGTTCGGCGACGATGTCGGCATGAGCCGCCAGCACCGCGGCGATGCTGTTCGCGTCGCCGTCGGCCTTGGCGCGCAGCCGGGCCACGACGGTGGCCGCGGAGATCAACCTCGCGTCGTCCTCACCCAGACCCCATCGCGTCCGCGCGCCGATCTCCCCGGCCAGCGCGATGAGCTGGCCGATCACGCGCAAGAACTCCGCACACCCCCGATCGAATCCGGCGAACTCCGCCGGATTCAGCGCCACCCCCGTGGCGCCGTCGCTGCCGTTCCGCTGCATCACAAAGCCCCTCCCCGCCCGCCGTGGACACCCGAAAAACGCTGGTAAACAGCTGAATCAGTGCCGAACGTACGCCGCTGTCGACGGCGATACCAGACCCAACGCGCCACCTGTGGACAAACCGCGGCCTGTGCACAACTCCGCTCCGGCACGACCATGTGAGCGGGCGATCCGGGACTGGACAATTAGACTGGACAACGAGACGCTGCGAGCGTCCGCGTGGGAGTCTGTGCGTCGAACACAGCGGTACACGCGGGCCGATGACGTACCCGGCACGAGCGAGGAGGTGGGGTCGATGGCGTCGAGCACCGAGGATCGGCGATTCGAGGTCCTGCGAGCGATCGTCGCGGACTACGTCGCCACCAAGGAACCGATCGGCTCCAAGTCGCTCGTGGAACGGCACCACCTGGGTGTTTCCAGTGCCACGATCCGCAACGACATGGCCGTGCTGGAGGCCGAGGGGTACATCACCCAGCCGCACACCAGCTCGGGCCGCATTCCCACCGACAAGGGGTATCGCGAGTTCGTCGACCGGATCGCCGAGGTGAAGCCCCTCTCGGGCGCCGAGCGGCGCGCGATCATGGAGTTCCTCGAATCCGGCGTCGATCTCGACGACGTCCTGCGTCGCGGCGTGCGCCTGCTGGCCCAGCTCACCCGTCAAGTGGCGGTCGTGCAGTACCCCACGGTGTCGGCGTCGATCGTTCGGCACATCGAGGTCGTCGCGCTCAATCCGGCGCGCCTGCTGCTGGTGGTGATCACCGATACCGGCCGGGTCGATCAGCGCATCGTCGACCTCGGCGCGGTCATCTCCGACGACGATCTCGCCGCCGTGCGCGGCCTGCTCGGTGGCGCCATGGACGGCAAGCTGCTGTCTGTGGCCAGCGCCTCGGTGGCCGGCCTGCCGGAGCGAGCGCCCGCCAAGATCAAAGACGTGCTCGTCCGGGTCTCCACGGTGCTGGTGGAGACCCTGGTGGAGCATCCCGAGGAACGGCTGGTCCTCGGTGGCACGGCCAACCTCACCCGCAATGTCGCCGATTTCGGTTTCCCCGGCTCGCTGCGGACCGTGCTGGAAGCACTCGAGGAACAGGTCATCGTGCTGAAGCTGCTGGCCGCGGCGCAGCAGCCGGGCCAGGTCATGGTGCAGATCGGCGAGGAGACCCAGGTCGAGCAGATGCGCGGCACCTCGGTGGTGTCCACCGGCTACGGCGCGGCGGGCGCGGTGCTCGGCGGCATGGGTGTGCTCGGCCCGACCCGCATGGATTATCCGGGGACGATGGCCTCGGTGGCGACCGTCGCCCGCTACATCGGCGAGGTACTGGCCGAAAGGTGACGAGGGCCGGAATCGGCCCGAACCGCAACTGTTAAGGTCGGTACTTCGGCCGGTAAAGTTGAGTGGATTCGACTAAGGATGCGCCCGGCGCTCGGCTGGACCACAGCGACCAAGGACTAGAGAACTCACAGTGGCACGGGATTACTACGGACTGCTCGGCGTCGGCAAGAACGCCACCGACCAGGAGCTCAAGCGCGCCTACCGCAAACTGGCCCGCGAACTGCACCCCGACGTGAACCCGGACGAGGCCGCCCAGGCCAAGTTCAAGGAAGTTTCGACCGCCTACGAGGTACTGACCGACCCGGAGAAGCGCCGGATCGTCGACCTCGGTGGTGACCCGCTCGAAAGTGGCGGCGGCGGAGCCGGTTTCAACGGCGCGGGCTTCGGCGGTCTGGGTGACGTCTTCGAAGCGTTCTTCGGCGGCATGAGTGGCCAGGGTGGTGGCGCGCGCAAGCCGCGCGGCCGCGTCCAGCCCGGCGCCGACTCACTGATCCGCACCCGGCTGAGCCTGGCCGAATGCGCGGTCGGCGTCACCAAGCATCTGACCGTCGACACCGCCATCCTCTGCGACATCTGTCAGGGCGCGGGCACCAACGGCAACTCCAAGCCGGTGCGCTGTGAGACCTGTGACGGTGCCGGTGAGGTGCAGTCGGTGCAGCGGTCCTTCCTGGGCCAGGTGCTCACCTCGCGTCCCTGCCCGACCTGCCGCGGCGCGGGCGAAACCATCCCCGATCCTTGCCACAAGTGTGGTGGTGACGGCCGTGTCCGCGCGCGTCGCGAGATCGCCGCGCCGATCCCGGCCGGTGTCGCCAACGGCATGCGCGTGCGCCTTGCCGCGCAGGGCGAGGTCGGCCCCGGTGGCGGCCACGCCGGCGACCTCTACGTCGAGGTCGTCGAGCAGCCGCACGACACCTTCGTCCGTGACGGCGACGACCTGCACTGCACCGTTCGGGTCCCGATGGTGGACGCGATCCTGGGCACCACGGTCGTCGTGGACACCATCCTCGACGGCCCGACCGAGCTCACCATCGCGGCCGGCACCCAGCCCGGCGAGATCATCCAGCTGCGCGCCCACGGCATGCCCCGGCTGCGTTCGGGCGCCCGTGGCGACCTGCTCGCGCACCTCGACATCGTCGTGCCGACCAAGCTGGACGGCAAGCAGACCGATCTGCTGCGCAAGTTCAAGGGCCTGCGTGACAAGGATCGCGCCGAGGTGATGTCGTCGCAGTCCGAGCACAACAGCGGCCTGTTCGCCCGGCTGCGCGCCTCCTTCAGCGGACGCTGAGGCCGTGGCCGCGACGGTCTTCTACCTCGACGAGGTGCCCGAGCCGGGTGTCGTCGCCGTTCTGGACGGTCCGGAGGGCAGGCACGCGGCGACCGTGCGCCGGATCAAGGTCGGCGAGCCGATCACCCTGTCCGACGGACGCGGTGTGCTGGCCGAATCGGAAGTTGTCGCGGCCCAGAAGGACCGGCTCGAACTCGCGGTGCACCACCGGCGGATCGCTCCGCCGGTGACCCCGCGGGTGACCGTGGTGCAGGCGCTGCCCAAGTCGGATCGGTCGGAGCTGGCCGTCGAGTTGATGACCGAGGCCGGCGCCGACGTCATCGTGCCGTGGCAGGCGGCGAGGTGCGTCTCGAACTGGGAAGCCAAGGCCGCCAAGGGCGTCGAGAAGTGGCGCGCCGCGGCCAAGTCCGCCGCGCGGCAATCCCGGCGGGCCTACATTCCCGAGGTCGCCGACCTGCACCGCACTCGCGACCTGGTGGAACTGGTGCGCAGGGCCAAGGCCGAGGGCGCGATCGTCGCCGCCCTGCACGAATCCGGCGCGGGCAAGTTCACCGAGCTGCCGCTGGCCGCGGCGCGCGAGGTCGTCCTGATCGTGGGTCCCGAGGGCGGCCTCGACGACGCCGAACTGGCCGCTCTGGCCGAGGCGGGCGCGGACCCCGTGTTGCTCGGCCCGACCGTGCTGCGCACTTCCACGGCTGCCGCGGTGGCGCTGGGAGCACTCGGCGCGCTTACCCCGCGCTGGTAGATCACGGCCCCCCGTCCGCCGCCTTCCACTCGTGACCTGCGATCACCGGTCGATCGCGGTTCGGCCGATCCCGCCGTTATATCGCTGGGCGGTGTCGGTGCCGCGCGTTAAACTGAGCTCATCGAACACACAGTCGAGACCGGAAGCAGGCCATAGCCACTTTTGAAGAACTCAGGCGAGATCGGCGACCCCACCAACCCCGTATCAGGCATCGGCGCAGGCGGAAACAACGCGGGTCCCGCAGCGCGAACAGTGCGTTCCAGCATCGAACTCGCGCCGGAGTCTGTTTTCCCGTTCCTCGGCTCGGCCGACCAGAATCTCCGTCAGCTGGAGAAGCTTCTCCCGGCCGACATCCACGTCCGCGGCAACACTGTCACCATCACCGGTAAGGCGGGCGATGTGGCGCTGGCCGAGCGCGTCATCGAGCAGCTCGTGGCGCTGACCGGCCGCAATCGGGTGATCACCCCCGAAGCGGTCCGGCACACCGTCTCGATGCTCACCGAAGGCGTGTCCGAATCGCCCGCCGAGGTGCTGAGCCTGGACATCCTGTCGCGCCGCGGCAAGACCATCCGGCCCAAGACGCTGAACCAGAAGCGCTACGTCGACGCGATCGACGCCAACACGATCGTGTTCGGCATCGGTCCCGCCGGTACCGGCAAGACCTACCTGGCGATGGCCAAGGCGGTGCAGGCCCTGCAGTCCAAGCAGGTCACCCGCATCATCCTGACCAGGCCCGCGGTCGAAGCCGGCGAGCGGCTGGGCTTCCTGCCCGGCACCCTCAACGACAAGATCGACCCGTATCTGCGGCCGCTCTACGACGCGCTGCACGACATGATGGACCCGGAAGCGATCCCCAAGCTGCTCGCCTCCGGCGTCATCGAGGTCGCGCCGCTGGCCTACATGCGTGGCCGCAGCCTCAACGACTCGTTCATCATCCTCGACGAGGCGCAGAACACCACGGCCGAGCAGATGAAGATGTTCCTGACCCGTCTCGGCTTCGGTTCGAAGATGGTCGTCACCGGTGACATCTCGCAGGTCGACCTGCCCAACGGGCAGCGCTCGGGCCTGCGCGCGGCGGCGGAGATCCTCGTCGACATCGATGACATCCATTTCTCGGAGCTCACCAGCGCCGATGTGGTGCGGCACCGGCTGGTCTCCGACATCGTCGACGCCTACGACCGGTTCGAGTCCGACACCCGCGCGGTGCCCGGCCCGCACTACCCGGGCAACCGGGCGCAGCGGCGCGCCGCCGGGCGTGCGAACCGGGGGTAACTCACGCCACGCTGGCCCGATGCCGCTCCCGGCGGCGTCGGGTCGGCACCGTACCCTGAACAGGTGAGCATCGAGATCGCCAACGAATCGGGCATGGACGTCCCCGAAGAAGACCTGGTCAGCGTCGCACGTTTCGTCATCGGCCGGATGGACGTGCATCCCGCCGCCGAGCTGTCGATGGTGCTCGTCGATCTCGACACCATGGCCGACCTGCACGTGCGCTGGATGGACCTGCCCGGCCCGACCGACGTGATGTCGTTCCCGATGGACGAGCTGGAGCCGGGCGGTCGTCCCGACAGCCCCGAGCCCGGCCCGTCGATGCTCGGTGACATCGTCCTCTGTCCCGAGTTCGCGATGGGGCAGGCGCAGAAGGCCGGCCATTCCCTCGATCACGAGCTGGCACTGCTCACCGTGCACGGCGTGCTCCACCTGCTCGGCTACGACCACGCCGAGCCAGAGGAGGAGAAGGAGATGTTCGCGCTGCAGGCCCAGCTGCTCGAGGAGTGGTACGTGAGCCTGCGCGAGGAACAGCGACGCGCCGAACTGGCCGAGCGGGATGCCCAACTCCTCGGCAAGGCAGGTTTCACCGCACCGGGTGACGCACTGGGACCCGCGTGACCTCACTGACCCAGATCCTGCTGGCGATCCTGCTGATCGGGCTCGGCGGGGTATTCGCCGGGGTGGACTCGGCGTTGAACACGGTCTCGCGCGCCCGGCTCGACGACATGGTCCGCGAGGAACGGCCCGGCGCCGCGCGGCTGCGCAAGATCGTCGACGACCGCCCCCGGTACGTCAATCTCATGGTGCTGCTGCGCATTCTGTGCGAGATCACCGCCACCGTCCTGCTCGCCGCCGCGACCCTCGAGCTGTGGAGCGCGGGCACGGCACTGCTGGTGGCCGCCGCGGTCATGGTCGTCGTCTCCTACGTGGTGATCGGCGTCGGTCCGCGAACGCTGGGCCGCCAGCACGCCTATTCGATCGCGCTCGGCGCCGCGGTGCCGCTACAGATCATCGGCGCGCTGCTCGGCCCGGTGAGCAGAGTGCTGATTCTGCTCGGCAACGCGATCACCCCGGGTAAGGGATTTCGCAACGGCCCCTTCGCTTCCGAGATCGAGCTGCGCGAAGTCGTCGACATGGCCCGCGAGCGCGGCGTGGTCGCCGACGACGAACGCCGGATGATCCAGTCGGTGTTCGAGCTCGGTGACACCGCCGCCCGCGCGGTGATGGTGCCGCGCACCGAGATGGTGTGGATCGAGGCCGACAAGACCGCGGCCCAGGCGATGTCGCTGGCGGTGCGGTCCGGGCACTCCCGGATCCCGGTGGTCGGCGAGAACGTCGATGACGTGCTCGGCGTGGTGTACCTGAAAGACCTTGTCCCGTACGCCGATCGCAGCCGCAAGGTGACCGTGCGCGAGGTCATGCGCCCCGCGGTGTTCATTCCCGACTCCAAGCCGCTCGACGATCTGCTCGACGAGATGCAGCGCCGCCGCAACCACATGGCGCTGCTGATCGACGAGTACGGCGGCATCGCGGGCCTGGTGACCATCGAGGACGTGCTCGAGGAGATCGTCGGCGAGATCGCCGACGAGTACGACACCGACGAGACCCCGCCGGTGGAGGACCTGGGCGACGGCCGCTATCGGGTGTCGGCGCGGTTGTCGGTGGAGGACCTGGGCGAGCTGTACGGCCTCGACATCGAGGACGAGGACGTCGACACCGTGGGTGGGCTGCTGGCCCACGAGCTGGGGCGCGTCCCGCTGCCCGGGTCGAAGGTGACCGTCTACGGGCTGGTCCTGCGCGGCGAGGGCGGCGCCGACGCACGCGGGCGGATGCGGGTGAACACCGTGCTGGTGCGCCGCGAGGCCGACAAGGACAAGAAGACCGACAAGTCCCGCAAGGGCAAGACCAACGGCACCGAGCAGACCACCAACGGCACCGCGCCGACGGAGGTCACCGTGCCCGACGACAACGGAGAGACCGATGAGTGAACTGGACGCCGAAGACAACAAGCTGCTGGTGCTGGCCCGGGGCGCGCTGGGCCGCACCGGCGGCGCGAGCGGTGCCGCCATCCGCGACACCGATGGTCGTACCTACGCCGCGGGCGCGGTGGCGCTGACCGCGCTGCGCCTGACCGCGTTGCAGGCCGCGGTGGCCGCCGCGATCTCCAGCGGTGCGGAGGGTTTCGAGGCGGCGGTCGTCGTCGGCGGTGACGCCGAGGACGCGGGCATCGCCGCGGTGCGCGAGGTCTCCCCGTCGGCCGCGGTGATCCGCACCGATCGCGCCGGCGCCGTGCTGAGCGAGGTGCACGGTGGCTGAGAAGGAATTCCGTTCCGGCTTCGTCTGTTTCGTCGGCCGTCCGAACACCGGCAAGTCGACGCTGACCAACGCCCTGGTCGGCACCAAGATCGCGATCACCTCCTCGCGCCCGCAGACCACCCGGCACACCATCCGCGGCATCGTGCACCGCGACCACGCCCAGCTGATCCTGGTCGACACCCCCGGCCTGCACCGTCCGCGGACCCTGCTCGGCCAACGCCTCAACGATCTCGTGCGCGACACCTACTCCGAGGTCGACGTCATCGCCCTGTGCATCCCGGCCGATGAGAAGATCGGCCCCGGTGACCGCTGGATCGTCGAGCAGATCAAGATGATGGCGCCCAAGACCACCGTGCTCGGTGTGGTCACCAAGATCGACAAGGTGGGTCGCGACCAGGTCGCCCATCAGCTGATGGCCGTCTCGAAACTGCTCGGTCCCGAGGCCGAGGTGGTTCCGGTGTCGGCGGTCAAGGGCGAACAGGTCGAGGTGCTCGTCGATGTCATCGCCTCGAAGATGCCCGAGGGCCCGGCGTTCTACCCCGACGGCGAGATCACCGACGAGCCCGAGGAAACTCTCATGGCCGAGCTGATCCGCGAGGCCGCGCTCGAGGGCGTGCGCGACGAGTTGCCGCACTCGCTGGCCGTGGTGATCGAGGAGATCCAGCCCTACGAGGCCAACGAGGACATGCTCGAGGTGCATGCCCTGCTGTATGTCGAGCGGCCGAGCCAGAAGGCGATCATCATCGGCAAGAACGGTTCCCGCCTCAAGGAGGTCGGCACCAACGCCCGCAAGCAGATCGAGCACATCCTGGGTACCCGGATCTACCTGAACCTGCACGTGAAGGTGGCCAAGGACTGGCAGCGCGATCCGAAACAGCTGGGGAAGCTGGGCTTTTGACCGTTTGAGCGTCGGCGGTACGGGGTATCGTTCGGCGAATACGCCGACAGTGCCCGGCGTGCTCGCTGATCGCCCGGGGAGGCCGTCGAAGTGCCCGATGCCAATGATGTCGGCAAGCTGCTGGAGTTGCTGCGGGCGCTGGAAATCCCCGACACCAAGCCGCGAGTGCTGCGCACGCTACTGCGCGGACGCCGCACGCTGCCCCGGCCGATCGTCGAACTGGTCGGGGTACAGGGGCATTCCGCGCTGGTCGCCGACCTCTACAGCTGGCTGGGCGAATCGGGGGGCAGGCGGGCGACGCCGCGCGCCAAGGTCGATCTGCACGCGCCGGACCTGCCGCGCACCGCGCTCACGCCCGATCTCAGCGCGGTCAGCTCGCACGACGATCAGGAGATCGCCGGGCATTGTCTGCCGATCATCCAGCAGCTCGTCGCGGGCTTCGCCGCCGACGACACCGCGATGGGCGCGATCAAGTTCCCGCGCTACCGCACCGCCGATTGGCTGACGCGCCAACGGGTCACCAGCGACGAGTCCGAGGCGCCCGACGAATTGCGGCGCCGCCTGCCGAAACTGCTGCGCAGCGGATCGCCGACGAGCCGCTCCGACACCGCCGAAGGCGTCGCGGGCGACACGATCTCGCGGGTGGTGTTCGGGGTGCTCGCGCTGTGGCCGGTCCTGCGGCTGTGGCTGTGGGTGTCCGGGCGCATTCCCGGGATGTCGAAGGTGACCAGGTGGTTCCTGCACCAGCGCTACCTCGCACCCGAATTGTCCGGCAGCTTCCTGGGTTTCGCGTCCCGCCTGACCGCCTCGCACCGGGTCGACGAGAACGAGGAGCAGGTCGCCAAGCTGCTCATCCACGCGTTCCTCGAGGATCTGCGCGACGCGTATCGGCGCCGGATCTGGCGGCCGTCGAGCTGGCGGCGCACCGCCTACCCGGTCGCGCTGCTCGGCGGGCTCGCCGAGGGTAGCGACGGCGCGCGCATCCTCACCTGGATCAACGAGATCAGGAACGAGACCGGCCATTTCGATCCGCTGGTGCTCGTCGCCTTCCGCGACGAGGGCCCGAATCGGGAGGTCGGTGAACTCGGCGACATCGGCGAGCTGCGCACCCTGCGCACCCTGGAGAGTCTGGCCGATCAGCCGTCGTCGCAACCGCCGGACCCGTTGCAGAGCTGGGTGCGCGAGATCGACAACCGGCGCACCCACCGGCAGGCCGACGCCTGGTTCCTGCCGCTGCGCGCGCTGCTGCCCGCCGACACCCCGCCGCGGATCAGCGACCCGCGCTTCCGCGGTCTCGCGCTGCCGCCCGCACCGCCGATGGCGGCGCGCAGCTGGTTCGTCGGCCTGTGCGTGCTCATCCCGATCGCGCTGGCCATCGCCGCCGCGCTGGTCTACTTCCCGCCGCTGCGTGGCGCGCCGTGCTCGCAGTGGCCGTGGACCGGCGGGGTCTCGGTGAGCCTGCGCGACGGTGAGTGCGTGGGCTACAGCGACAACACCGCGCAGCTCTTCGCCGACGATCCCGAGCTGACGGCGATGCAGCGCGAGGTGTTCCGGCTCAACGAAGCGGCCGTGCAGGCCCGCGAGAGCAACCCCAACCGGCCGCTGGTCTCGCTGGTGTACTTCGCCGGTCTCAGCTATGCCGACACCAACGTGCGCTACCCGCACGCCCAGGTCGAGGAGCTGGCCGGGCTCGCGGTGCAGCAGCGCCGCGCCCTGCTGGCCTCCGACGAGTCCGAACCGTTGTTGCGTGTCGTCATCGCCAACGGTGGCTCCGACATGCGCCAGGCGACCTGGGTGGTCGAGCACGCGCTGCGCGGTCTGGTGGCCGACGATCCCAGCGTGCTCGGCGTGGTCGGTATCGATCGCAGTACCGACGAGACCCGCGCGGCGATCGCCCGGCTCGGTGAACTGGGCGTGCCCGCGGTCGCGACGACGCTGTCCGCCGACGGGCTCGACCAGGCCTCGCCCCTGTATTTCCAAGCGGCGCCGAGCAATACCGTGCAGGCCCGGCTGGTCGCCGACTACGTCCAGGGCGCGCGCGAGGCGAACGGCACCGCCCGCTACGACAAGGTGACGATCTACCACCCGGAAGCGGCCGACGACCTGTACGTGACCACACTGGTCGCCGATCTGCAGGCCGAGCTCAGCACCCGCGGTGTCGCCCAGCAGAGTCTGAGCTGGCGCGAACAGCAACAGCTCTACCGCTTCCCCGCACCGTGTGAGACCGAGGGTGCCGACCGGCGCACCCTGCTGTTCTTCGCGGGCCGCAACGACGATTTCCCCACCTTCGCCAAAGCGGTCAGTCGCGGCTGTCTGAGCGGCGCGGGTCCGGCGATCCTCGGCAACGACGCGGTCACCCGGCTGATCACCGACCCCAAGGCCACCGCCGCGCTGCCCGCCAACCTGACGGTGCGCTATGTGGCCAAGGCCGCGCCGGTGATGCTCGGCGGCGCCGACTGTGTCAGCGGCGTGGGCAAACTCGGCAATCAGCCGGTGCCCTTCGAACACGAGCAGCTGTGCGTCGAACTGGCCGGACTCATCGAGGACCTGCGCGGCTACCCGGAACTGGCCGACTACCGCCCGACATGGGCGGGTGACCGCACCGGTCTCGCGTTCGACGTGAGCGGCCTGTTCCTGCAGGCCGTGCGCGCCAGCCGGGGTGTGCTCGCCGACCTGCCGCCGAACCGCACCGCCATCGCGGTGCAGTTGCGCGAGAGCGACTATCGCGGCGTCACCGGCACCCTGGGCTTCTCGACGCGGCGCGTCGCGGACGGCTCGTCGATCGCGGTACTGGTCACCACGGCGGTCGGCGGGCCCGGTCCGCAACGCTGCCTGATGATGTTCCCGCGCCAGAGCGGTCAGGACGGCTGCCCGGCGGGGACCAAGAGCGATCTCGAGAGCTGGGCTGAACCGGGGCGCTAGTGCGGTAATGCCGGAATTCCCGGACCGCGCCGCCGGATTCGTGCTGTTATAGTCGCTCGAACATGACCTCCGGGTGGGGACCGGCTTCAGCGGCGACCGATTCGGAAACGCTGCCGGAAGGGTCCCGGTAGTGCTGTGACCGTGGGAGACCGGGGCGGGTGAGTATCGCAGAGGGCGCGGAGTTCGCCGGGTATCTGATCGAACGGCGATTGGGCGCCGGTGGCATGGGCACCGTCTACCTGGCCCGCCATCCGCGGCTGCCCCGACACGACGCGCTCAAGATCCTCGCCGACGACCACGCCGCCGACCCCGAGTTCCGCGCCAGGTTCCTGCGCGAGGCCGAACTCGCCGCCACGCTGACCCATCCGAACCTCGTCGCCGTGCGCGATCGCGGGGAGACCGACGGCAAACTCTGGATCGCCACCCAGTACGTCGCCGGTTCCGACGCCGCCGAACTCGTCCGCACCGCCCCGACGGGTCTCGATCCGGCGCGAGCGGTGCGCATCATCGGCGAGGCGGCGCGCGGACTCGACGCGGTGCACCGGGCCGGACTCGTGCATCGCGACGTGAAACCGGCCAACATCCTGGTGGCCGAGGAGTCGGGGCACGCCGACCGGGTGCTGGTCACCGACTTCGGGATCGCGCGCCGCGCCGAGGACACCGCGACGCTGTCCGCGGGCGGCGGACTCACCGCGACCCTGTCCTATGTCGCGCCCGAGCAACTGAGCGGTGACCGGGTCGACCTGCGCGCCGACGTCTACGCCCTCGGCTGCTCCCTGTTCCAATTGCTGGTCGGTACAGTGCCGTTCGTCCGGCAGACGCCCGCGGCCATCATGTACGCGCATCTGCACGAGCCACCGCCGCGACCGTCGTCGATCCGGCCGGAGCTGCCTGCCGAGTGCGACGCCGTGATCGCGAAGGCGATGGCGAAGGACCCGGCGCAGCGGTTCGCCTCCTGCGGCGAGCTGGCCGCGGCCGCTCGCGCCGCGATGGACGGGCGGGTGCTGCCGCCGGCCGGGGCGGACCCGGCGTCGTCGACGGCCATCTCCGCTCCCGATCAACCGATTCCCGTCGCCACCGCTGGTGCCCCGGTGCGGGCGCAGCCGTCGGTGCAGGACGCCCCGGCCCAGGAGCGGTCCGGTCCGTCCTTGCCCGCCGGTTCGGGCTTCGGCGGTTCCTGGCCGCCCGCCCCAATGCCCGCGGCCGACCCGTTCACCGCGGCGCTGCTGCGCCGCCGGACGCCGCTGGGCAGGCTGATCCGCCGTCGCTCCGTCCAGGTGGCGGCCGCGGTGGTCGTCGTCCTCGGCCTCGCGACGGCGGTATTGCTCACCTCCGGCCCCGACGGTTCGGCATCGCGGACGGCCGTGACCACCTCACCGCCCCCGCTGCCACCGGCGACCGCGTGGGGTGCCTACAGCTTCGTGGCCGATACTTTCCCCGACCTGCTGCCCGCCTTCCCCTTCGGCGCCGGCTACCAGGAGCTGACCGGCTGCTACATGTTCGACGAGAAGTTCGACTTCGTGCCGACCGACAAGGCGGGACCGATCGCGCGGATGAGTTGCAGCGGAAATCGTGATCCCGCCGTCGCGATCACGGTCGTCTGCAATACCGACCGCTCCCGGATGCTGGTGCAGCCCAGCACCGATCAGGTCGAGGGCAACGAGGAGTGGCGTCGCCCCTCGGGCAGCGGAAACCTGCACTGGGGCAGCAATATCGGACTGGACAAGACCGTGACCGGATTCCTGCACGTCTACTTCGACGAACCGGCGCGCTCGTTCTGCCGGATCGATGTCAACGGCGGCGACAACGGCGCCGAACTGCGCGAGAAGTGGTGGACCGATGCGCCGCTGTGATCCCCGCGCGGCACTGCGGGCGGCCGCCCTGGTCGCCGCCCTCGCACTGACCGGCTGCACGGTGACGGGTACGCCCGAACCGGACCGGGTCGACCTGTCGACGCTGGATTACGGTACCTACCAGCATGTTCCGCTGGAGGCGCCGAACGGCGACGACTACTCGGGCCGGGTGATCGAGTCGGTGCGGATCGGCGAGGTGATGATCAATCCGGCCAGGGCCGACGCCGCCCTGTCCCTGCCCGCCGAATCCAAGCCCACGGTGCCGCTGCCGACCCCGGCCAAGGTGTCCGGTGTGCTGTCGGAGCAGGCCCGCGCCGTGCTCGACAAGTACGGCATGATCGCCGGATTCCAGGTCGCCGGTACCGATTCGACCCGCGCCAGGGGATTGTCGCTGCTGGCGCTGCGCATGACGGATTCCACCGCCGCCACCAAGGCCGCCGCCGATCTGGATGCCGCCGACGCGGTGGTCAGCCCCGACAATGTCGCCGTCACCATCCCGAACTACGCTGCCGCGCGCGCTCATTGGCGACCGACCGTGGCGAGCATGGCCGCCACCGTCGCGCGCGGCTCCTTCGTGGTGAGCGTGTTGGTCACGCACCCGACGCCGGATGCCGCGGCGTTGATCGGGCTCATCGGCAAGGCCTTCGACGCGCAACTGCCCGAACTCGATCGATTCGTCGCCACGCCGGTCGACCAGCTCGCGAGCTTGCCGCTCGACGGCGAGAAGATGCTGACCCGGTTGGTCCCCGAGAAGCTGGGGCGCTGGTCGCGGCCCGCGGTGCTGCTCATCGATCGGGAACAGATCGCCGGAGGTAAGACGCTGCTGCATGCCAGCGGTGTCGTGTACGGCCCGAACGTGAGCTACCTGAACGGCACCAGGCAGCAGCGATCCTCGGCCGACGCGTTCGCGATGATCGGCTTCGACGGGCTGATGCGGTATCCCGACGCGGTGGAGGCTCGCCGCGCCTTCGATCGCGGGACCCGATCATTGGCCGCCGACGGATTGCGGACCGTCACCGGTCCGGCCGGCCTGGCCGACATCCAGTGCCTCGACGACGACACCGGCCAGCCGGCCGTCCGCTACGCCTGCCGCGTGCTGCACGGCCGCTACGTCGCCACCGTGTTCGCGCCGCAGGAGCGGCAGGTCAAGCAGAAGGCAGCGGCTCAGTACAGCCTGCTGGTGCGCGCCGGATGACCGCACGGCTGCGGCCCGGCTCGGTCTTCGCCGGCTACGTGATCGAGCGGGTCCTCGGCAGCGGCGGGATGGGCACCGTCTACGCCGCGCGCCATCCGCGGCTGCCGCGGCTGGACGCGATCAAGGTGCTGAGCGAAGCGCACAGCGGCGCACCGGAATTCCGGGCGAGATTCATCCGGGAGGCCGAGCTCGCGGCCCGCATCGATCATCCGAACGTGGTCGCCGTGCACGATCGCGGCCTCGTCGACGGCGCGCTGTGGATCGCGATGCAGTACGTCGCGGGGACCGACGCCGCGGCGGTGCTGCGCGCCGGTGTGCCCCGCCCGGAGCACGCGCTGCACATCGTCACCGAGGCGGCCGCCGGGCTGGACGCGGCGCACCGGGCTGGGCTGCTGCACCGCGATGTGAAACCGGCCAATCTGATGCTGGAAAGGCGGCCCGGGGAACCGGACCGGGTCCTCGTCGCGGACTTCGGCATCGCCAAATCCGGCACCGACAGCACCGCGCTCACCGAGACCGGCGCCTTCCTGGCCACCCTGGCGTACGCGGCGCCGGAACTGATCCGGCTGGACGCCGTGGATCACCGTGCCGATCTGTATTCGCTGGGCTGCACGCTGTTCGAACTGCTCACCGGCCGCACGCCGTTTCCGCGCGATACCGTCGCCGCGGTGATCAACGCGCACCTGACCGAGCCACCGCCCCGGCCGACCCAGGTGAACCCGGGGCTGCCGCCGGCGATCGATGCGGTGATCGCCCGGGCCATGGCGAAGAATCCCGACGACCGGTACTCCAGCTGCGGCGCGCTGGCCGCCGCCGCGGCCGCCGCGTTCGGCGCGCCGGTGGC
>NZ_JBCGFB010000040.1:0-52803 GCF_038752175.1 Nocardia sp. No.11
CTGCGGCTGCGGGGCGGGCGCGGGCGCGGCCGCGCCGCCACCGCCGGTGAGCTGCTTGGCGACATAGGCCAGCACGATCGGCGCCAGGATCGGCAGCAGCTTGCCGATCAGGTCGTTGCCGCCGGTCCCGCCGGTGCCGCCGAGGGCGCTGATGACGGTGTTCTTCTCGTCGCCGAAGACGTTGTCGACGATCTTCTCGCCGTCGGCGACGTCCACCTGCTGCAGATCGACGGCGCCCTCGCCCTCGACGAGCCCGCCGTGGTTGTCGAGCGCGCCCAGCAGCGACGCCGCGCCCTGCGGTTCGGCCGCGTTGGCCTGCAGCCCGCCGAGCAGCGTCGGCAGCGCGGCCTGGACGGCGTTGGTCGCGGTCGCCTGGTCGACGCCGAGCTGGTCGGCGATCTGGGCGATCGGTACTTGGGAGAGCAGGTCATCGAAGGAAGTCATCGGCTCCGCCTGTGTCGAGGTAGTCGCACGCTGCGCGTGCTCGGCCCGGTAGTGCCCGGGTCGGGCTCAGGGTAGGGGACCGAGATGGCGGAACCGGGGGTTTCGGCGGCGTCTGCGTCTGGCGCGTCGCCACGTGACGTTGGCCATCCGCCCCGTGGGAGTCGGCCGCCGCCGAACCCGAGTAGCCGGGTACGCGTGCCCCGCGCCCGCCGAAGTCGGACCGTGGAGAAAACGAGCCAAGGGCGTTGGGAGTGAGGACGATGGCCGAGCAGACGATGATCGCGGCGGATCCGCCGCCGAGTCCGGCGCCGCCTCCGGCCTACGACGCCTTCCTGTCCTATTCGCACGCCGACCGCGCGATCGCCGCCGGCATCCAGCGCGGTCTGCACCGCATCGGCCGCCGCGTGGGCCGCCTGCACGCCCTGCGTGTGTTCCGCGACGCGACCGACCTGACCGCCAGTCCCGATCTGTGGGGCAAGGTCGCCGAGGCGATGGACCAGGCCCGCTACTGCATCGTCGTGCTGTCCCCGCATTCGGCTGCGTCGGAGTGGGTCGACCGCGAGATCGGCTACTGGCTGCGCACCCGCGGACCGGATCAGCTGCTGTTCGTCGTCGCCGGCGGACAGGTGAAGTGGGACCGCGACACCCACCGCTTCGACCCCGCGCGCTCGACCGTGGCGCTACCGGTCCTGACCCAGCCGGGGTCACTGCCCACCGAGCCCCTCTACGTCGACGTCACCGAGGACGCCCCATGGGACCCGCGCGCCGCGCTCTTCCGCGAGAAGCTCACCGACCTGGCGGCGCCGATCCACGGCAAGCCGAAATACGAACTGGCGGGGGAGGACCTGCGGGAACAGCGGAGATTCCGGCGGTTGCGTCGCGCCGCCGTCGCCGGGCTGGTGCTGCTCACCGTCCTCGCCTTGGTCGCCGCGTTCATCGCCATCGACCGCCAGCAGGAGGCGGTGCGCCAACGCAACCAGGCGATCGGGCTGCGGTTGATCTCCGACACCGAGTCGATGCTGGGCGGTGCCCGACCACGCGACGACGTGCGCGCGATCCAGCAGACGCTGGCCGCGCGCCAGATCACGCCCGACTTCGACGAGGGAGCGTTGCTGCGGACGCTGAATGCCGAAGTGGCGGTGGACAAGATCGTGCAGACGGGCAAGCCCTACGATCCGCTCTACCTGCCTGAGGACGTCGGGGTGCTTGGCGACTACATCCGGACGGTCAAGCCGGACATGGGCATAGCGTTCAGCCCGGTCGGCGACCGAATCCTGACCATCGGCATCGAGATGCGGCTCTGGGACGCGGCGACCGGATCTCGGATCGATCGGGACTTCGAGGCGCCGTCGCCCGGATCACGCGCGCTGTTCGCCGCGGCGTTCAGCCCGGATGGTCGGCGGATCGCCGCCGCCACCGGTGACGGCCCGATCCGGATCTGGGACGTCGAGACGGGCAGGCTCGTAGCCACGCCCTTGGCCGGTTACGACACGGCCCCGAACAGCATCACCTTCTCGCCGGACGGCGGGTCGGTGGCAGCCTCCGGAAAGGACGGCACGATCCGGTGGTGGGATATCGCCGACGGCCGGACGACGGTCTTCACCGGCCACGACGGACCGGTGCACTCCGTGGCATTCGGCCCGGACGGGCGCGACCTCGTCTCGGGCGGCGAGGACACCACCGTGCGGATCTGGAAGGTCGACGCCCCCGGCGACGGCCCCGAGACCCTGCGCCGACACACCTATCCGGTGAAATCGGTCGCGTGGAGCCCCGACGGCCGGCGCATCGCGTCCGGCAGCGTCGGATCGGCCAAGGCGGCGGAAGTGGCGCCCGAATTCGGTACGGCGCTGCTGCTCTGGGATGCGCGGACACGTCAGCCTGTCGGCACACCGCTGGTCGGGAACGAGGTGCTCGTCAATGCGGTCCAATCCGTCGCGTTCAGTCCGGACAGCAGCACGTTGGCATCCGGGTCGTCCGACAACACGGTCCGGCTGTGGGACGTCGGCTCCGGGCGTGCCGAAGGGCAGCCGCTGACCGGCCATGCGGGGATGGTCATGGGTGTGGCCTTCAGTCCTGATGGCCGGCGCCTGGCCTCCACGGCGTGGGACGGAACGATGCGCGTGTGGAACGTCGGCACCCCTGGTTCCGGGTCGCTCGGCGCTCCCTGGCAGCAGGCAGCGGGATCCCCCAAGCCGGGTTTCGGTCCCGTGCTGGCGTTCGAGAGGGACGGTCGGCGGTTCGTGAAGATGGAAGAGGGGACCGCCACGGTCTGGCTGACGGACACGCAGACCGGCGGCAGTCTCGCTCTGGTGGACTTCCCCGACGGCTCCGGCGCCCGCGCCGCGCTCAGTGGAGACGGCCGTCTGGTCGCGGTCGCCGGGCCGGACAAGACCGTCACCTTCTACGACACCGCGACCGGTGCGCGAATCGGTCGCCCGCTGACCGGTTTCGCGGAGCCGGTCAGTGCGCTGGAATTCGATGCCGGCGGTGCGCGTCTGGCCACTGTCACGCTGGCCAACGTCCTCCAGTTGTGGGACACCGAGACCGCGGCCGCCGTCGGCGGCCCGTTCGAAGGGCTGCCCGATGCCGATGGGGTCGTACTCAGCTCGGACGGTCGCCTTCTCGCCGGCACCGACGGCCGGACCGTACGCCTGTGGAACACCGAGACCGGCGCCACGATCGGCGAACCGATGACCGGCCACACCTCAGACCTCAGCAGCCTCGAGTTCGACGCCACCGGCACTCGCCTGCTGACGCACAGCCCCGATTCGGTCCGCCTGTGGGATCTGCGCACCGGAGCGCTCGTCAAAGAAATCCAGGCGACGTCGATCTGGTCGGTGGCGATGGCTCCCGACGGTTCCCGCTTCGTCACCGGTGAGGAAACCACGTTGCGCCGGTGGGACCTGCGGACCGGCGAGCAACTCGGCCCCGCGATGGAAGGCCACACCGCGATGGTGCGCAGCGTGGCGATCAGTGCCGACAGCCGCTACATCGTCTCCGGTTCCAGTGATCAGACCTTGCGTTTCTGGGACCTCGGCGACGGCCACCCCCTCGGCGAACCCTTGCACGGGTCACCGGGCTGGATCGAGAGCGTCTGGCTCTACGCGGACGGTTCGGGCGTCCTCACCAGGAGTCAGGACTTCGGCAACAACTCGGCCCTGTGGACTTGGCCCGGTCCCACCACCTGGGCGGACCTGCTGTGCGACAAACTGACTTTCGAGATGAGTCGGCAGCAGTGGGCGGATTGGGTTTCCCCTGACCTGGAATATCGCTCCGGCTGCCCTGGCCTTGCGCCCCGGCCGGACGAAGGATGACACCGCTGAGCGTGGCGGGAATCACAAGAACTCGCACCGGCGGACCTCGGGTCCACGCACGGGGAATCTCGACGAGCGAGCCTCGGGAGTGGTTGTCGGCGGGATGTCTCGGCGGTGGTACCCGCGCGAAGTCGTGGCCTGCGGGCGGCCTCGATGGCTCGCAGTGCCTATCCCCGCAGGTCAACCAGGAAAATCATGGTGCCCCCTGTAGGACTCGAACCTACGACCTAGTGATTAAAAGTCACCAGCTCTACCAACTGAGCTAAAGGGGCGCGGTGGGGAGTCTAACCGACACCGTGCCGTCGGGCCGAATACCGGTCCCCGGCCCCGTCGCGGCCCGGGGTCGGCGCTGGTGGGCGCCGGTAACGAACCGTCGGAGTCCGACGATTCGTGGTAAACAACTGGTACCCATCACCGTTCGCGCTTCCGGCGTCGGCATGGTATCGAATACTGTTGTATCGCAACAGTTTTCGATGAGCAGGGGTTTCGTGGCCGATGAGGTGGTCCGGTGTGGGCGCGGGTCTCGCGACCGGCGGGCGAACAGCAGGGGGTTCGCGCGCGGGTGGTGGGCCGGGTCAACCGGGCTGTGCGCCTATGGAATTCGTAGCTTACGAAACCAATTCGGTTGCGCCTCGTTTGCTGGACTGGATAACCGAACCGGATGTTCGGATGGGTGTTCCATTTGCCGCGTGTCGGCTGCGGAATGCGGGTACGGTGATCGCCTGGTGAATTTCGGAACAATCACGGGTGCTGCGTTATCCGACGGCCCGGTGCTGGGTGCGGTGTCGCGGAATTCATCGAGGGTTCAAAGTGCCGGGGCACACGCGGTGGGCGCGCGAATCTTCGGCAAAGGGGCAGTCGTTACCGCAGGAGGAGGCGGTTCTCACAGGTAGTTGGGCCCGAGTGTGCACCCCCTGCGGCGCACTCGGGCAGGCGAACTATACCAGCCGGAGGGGTACCGGCTTTTCTGCGAGATTTCATACCGAAAGTATGTAATAAAACCACAATTCGCGCTATCGGTTGGTTATTGATCGTTAGCGACGAGAAGGTTCGGAGGCGTTTCGAGCATGGCACGGCAGCAAGAGCGGGCGCGCCGGACACGCGCGGCGATAATCAAGTCCGCGGCCGTCGAGTTCGGGAAGAGTGGATATGCCGCGGCATCCCTCAACCGCATTCTGGAGGGTTCGCGCGCGACCAAGGGCGCGATGTACTTCCACTTCGACTCCAAGGAGGATCTGGCGCGCGCGGTCCTGGAGACCGCGGTCGAGCGCTACCGCATCTGTGCGGAGCGCTGGCTGGCCCGCGCCGATCTGGGGCCGCTCGACGTCCTGCACGGGATGGTCGACGAGATCGCGCTGCGGCTCGAGCACGACACCATCGTGCAGGCCGAGTACCGGCTCGTGATCGAGCCCGAGTTCCACCGCGACGCGGGCAACGGTGGCGGCCGCATCGTCGGCCGGGCCACCCGGGTGCTGGCGGTGCGCGCGATCGACGACGGGCAGCTGCGCGCCGACGCCGACCCTGATCGCTTCACCCGCACCCTCTCCGCGGCCCTGGCCGGCCAGCGCTATCTGGTCGACCCGATCGCCAACGGGTCGGCCGCCGACCTGCGCGCCCGGTTCGCCGAGGTGCTGGAGGTTATCGTGGAGGCGATGGCGACCCCGGTGTGGATCCAGAACTTCCGCAGCGACGGGTGGCGTTCTCAGGCGCGCCTGGACGACCTCGGTTTGGGCGCCTGACCAGCCGATTTGGAAGTCTGCGCACACCTGTCATAAGCTATGCGAGCTCCCAACGGAAACGTTGAAAGCCGGTCCGGAGAGATCCGGGACGAGCCCCCTTCGTCTAGCGGCCTAGGACGCCGCCCTTTCAAGGCGGTAGCGCGGGTTCGAATCCCGTAGGGGGTACAGTCTTCGGACTGTGTAGTACAGCAAGGCCCTGTGGCGCAGTTGGTTAGCGCGCCGCCCTGTCACGGCGGAGGTCGCGGGTTCGAGTCCCGTCAGGGTCGCAAGTAAGCGCCGGAGTGATCCGGCGCTTCGCGTATGGCATTCAGTACGGGTGCCTGCGGCCAGGTAGCTCAGTTGGTACGAGCGTCCGCCTGAAAAGCGGAAGGTCGCCGGTTCGATCCCGGCCCTGGCCACCACGAAATCCCCTCACCAGTTCCTGGTCGAGGGGATTTTCTCGTCAGCGGGTGGGCATGCGCAGGGCGTTCACCCAGAGGCGGGTGACGGTGTAGACGATGTCTTCCAGGGGGCGGGGTTCGCCGTCGAGGTGGCCGTCGGCGACGACGAAGTAGTTGAAGGCCAGGCGGCTGACCATGCCCGAGAGGGCGCGGGAGGTGAGCATCGGGTCGAGATCCGGGTCGGCCAGGCCGCGCTGCTGCAGGTCGGCGATGCTGCGGGCGTTGCGCTGGATGAAGGCGTCGGCGCGGTTCTGGCGCAGCTTGCTGAACTCGGGATCGATCGTGGCGACCTGCTCGAGCAGGCCCATCAGCTTGGCATTGCGCCGGTAGGCCTCGAAGTAGGCGCGGTTGCTCGCCTCGACGATGGAGGCCGGGTCGTCGTCACCGGCCACATGCTGCATACCGGGATGCAGCATGTCCTCCTGTGCGTGCTCCAGGATCGCCGCGAAGATCTCTTCCTTGCCGGCGAAATAGGTGTAGAAGGTGCCCGAGGAGCAGTTGGCTTCCTGGGTGATGTCGACCAGCCGGGTGTCGAGATAACCCAGCCGCTCGAAGACCTTGCGGCCCGCGTCGATCAGGGCCGCCCGCGTCCGCAGACCGCGCGGGGTGGCGGGTAGTTCACGCAGCAGCGAAGTGCGCGCCATCGAGGGCAGCGCGCCTTCGCTGTCGGTGTCGTCCATGCAGTATTTATAGCGCTCAGGGCTGGAAGACGACGCGACCGACCGTGCTGCCGTCGCCGAGCCTGCCGAGGCCATCGGGCACCTCGGCCAGCGAAAGCCGCTCGCTGATCAGCGGTTTCAGCTGTCCCTCGGCGGCCAGCCGGGTCAGTTCGGCGTGGCAGTCCGCGATCGCCTGCTGGTTGTACTGCTTGTACAGGCCCCAGTGCAGACCGATGATCGAGTAGTTCTTGATCAGCGCGTGGTTGAGCGCGGGCTGCGGGATGGTGCCGCCGGCGAAGCCGATCACCAGGATGCGGCCCTCGAAGGCGACGCATTTGGTCGACTTGGCGTAGGCGTCGCCGCCGACCGGGTCGTAGATCACGTCCGCGCCGCGCCCGCCGGTGAACTCCTTCACGATCGGCACGAAGTCCTCGGTGTGCCGATCGATGACGAGGTCGGCGCCGAGGCGGCGGCAGTACTCGGCCTTGTCCGGCCCGCCCACCACGCCGATCACCGTCGCGCCCGCGGCCTTGCCCAGCTGCACGGCGGTGCTGCCGACGCCGCCCGCGGCCGCGTGCACCAGCAGCGTCTCGCCCGCCATCAGCTGGGTGCGCCGGTGCAGCGCGAACCAGCTCGTCTGGTAGCCGATGGACAGCGCGGCCGCCTCGGCGTCGTCGAGCGCCGCCGGTGCGGGAAAGACGTTGTCCGCGTCCAGGACCGCCAGTTCGGCGAACGCGCCGCCGGGCAGCGTCGTGGTGCCGACGACTCGATCGCCGACCGCGCACCGGGTGACATCGGCGCCCACCGCCACCACCGTGCCGCACAGCTCCACACCGGGCGTGAACGGCAGCGGCGGCTTGATCTGATACTGCCCTCGGCACAGCAGCACGTCCGGGAAGTTGGCCGGGGCGGCCAGCACCCGCACCAGCACCTGGCCGGGGCCCGCGACGGGGTCGTCGACGTCGTCGAGCCGCAGTACCTCGCGCGGTTCGCCGAGTTCGCGCACCTGCCAAGCCTTCATGATGATCTCCTGTCAGATTCCGGCGCCGTCGGCGACGTCGCGGGCCAGCCGCACCACGGCGTCGATGCGTTCGACGGTCGGCGTGCCCGCCGCCGCCTTGTTCGCGGGGGTGTCCTGTGCCCGGCGCAGCACGCCCTCGGCGATGATCGCGAGCTTCCACAGGCCCAGGACCTGCCAGTACCGCAGCGCGGCCGGGTCGCGGCCGGTCAGCTCGAGGTACATCCGCGACATCTCGGCGCGGTTCGGGAAGCCGTCGAGCGCGGACGCCGGGAAGTCGCCGCCGATCAGCTCGCCCGGCTCTGCCCAGTAGGCGAGCATGCTGCCCATATCGGCCAGCGGGTCGCCGAGGGTGGACAGTTCCCAGTCCAGCGCGGCCGTCACGGCGCCGGTCTCGCGCGAGGTGATGACGTTGCGGAGATGGAAATCGCCGTGCACGAGACACACTTCGGTCTGCTCCGGTACCGCGGCGGCGAGGCGGCGGGTGAGGTCGTCGAGCTCGGGCAGGTCCCTGGTCTTGGACCGTTCCAGCTGACCGCTCCAGCGCTTGAGCTGACGCGGCGCGTACGGGGTGTGCGCGGCGAGGTCGGCCAGGCCGACGGCGGCCGGGTCGACCGCGTGGATGCGCGCGAGCGTGCGCGGCAGCGATTCCGCGATGGCCCGGCGGCGCTGCGGCGTGAGCGATTCCGCGATCGACATGGTGTCGACCACCTGCCCGTCGACGTACTCCATCAGCACCAGCGGCGCGTCGACCACGTCCGGATCGGCGAGCACCCCGAAGATCCGCGGCACCGGCACCTCGGTGGACTCGAGCGCGGCGATGATCCGCGCTTCCCGCACCACATCGTGGGCCGAGGCCAGCAACGTGCCGAGCGGCGGCCTGCGCAATACCCACCGCCGGTCTTCGGCATCGGTGACCAGGTAGGTCAGGTTCGATTGGCCGAGCCCGATCCGGTCGAAGCGCAGCGGTGCGGCCCACTCGATGCCGAGCGTGCCGAACCAGCTGGTCACCACGGCCGGGTCGATCCCGACGACGTCACGTGTGTCAGACACCGAGCGATGCTCCGCTCCGGAACAGCGGCGCGTCGCCGAGCCGCTGCCCGCCGTCGATCACCATGACCTCGCCGGTGATCCAGCTCGCGGCGTCGGAGACGAGGAACGCCACGGCGGCGCCGATGTCCTCGGGCTCGCCGATCCGGTCCAGCGCGGTGGCGCCGGCGACCGACTCCTCATGGTTCTTCCACAGGGCCTCGGCCAGCTTGGTGCGGACGACGCCCGGCGCGATCGCGTTGACGCGCACCTTCGGCGACAGCTCCAGCGCCATCTGCTTGGTCAGATGGATCAGCGCGGCCTTGGACGCGTTGTACAGGCCGATGTCGGGCTCCATGGTCAGCCCGCCGATCGACGTCGTGTTCACGACGGCGCCGCCGTGCTCGCCCATCCAGGCCGCGGTGACCAGCGAGGTCCACAGGATCGGTGCCCACACGTTCACGTCGAAGGTCTTGGCGAACCGCCCGTGGTCCTGGCCGGTCACCGGGCCGAAGGCGGGGTTGGTGCCCGCGTTGTTGACCAGGATGTCGACGCTGCCGAAGCGCTCCACGGTCAGCTCGACGCACCGGCGAGCCGCTTCCTCGTCCGTGGCGTGCGCGGCGACACCGAGGGCGGTGCCGTCCACCTGCGCGGCGGCCGCGTCGGCGGCTTCCTGGGTGCGCGCGGTCAGTACGACGGTCCCGCCCGCCGCGGCGATGGACCGGGCGATCGCCAGCCCGATGCCGCGCGAGGCGCCGGTGACGATGGCGGTGCGCCCGGTCAGGTCGAGTCCGGTCATCAGTTGCTCTCCTTGCTGCGGTACTTGCTCAGTTCCTGGCGCGCGATGGCGCGCTTGTGCACCTCGTCGGGGCCGTCGGCCAGGCGCAGGGTGCGCAGCTGGGCCCATGCCATCGCGAGGGGGAAGTCGTCGGTGACGCCACCGGCGCCGTGCACCTGGATCGCGCGGTCGAGGACCTTCAGCGCGATGGTCGGCGCGGCCACCTTGATGGCGGCGATCTCGGTGCGGGCTTCCTTGTTGCCGACGGTGTCCATCAGGTGCGCGGCCTTGAGCGTGAGCAGCCGGATCATCTCGATCTCGATGCGCGACTCGGCGATCCAGTCCTGGATATTGGCGTTCTCGGCGATCGGCTTGCCGAAGGTGACGCGCGACTGCGCCCGCTTGCACATCATCTCCAGCGCGCGTTCGGCCATGCCGATGCTGCGCATGCAGTGGTGGATGCGGCCGGGCCCGAGCCGGGCCTGACTGATCGCGAAGCCCTCGCCCTCACCCTTCAGTACGTCGGCCACCGGCACGCGGACATCGGTGAAATCGATCTCGGCGTGGCCCTCGCGCTCCTGGTAGCCGAACACCGGCAAACCGCGCACGATCGTGACGCCCGGCGCGTCGATCGGGACGACCATCATCGACTGCTGTCGGTGCGGCGCGGCGGTCGGATCGGTCTTGCCCATCACGATCAGCACCTTGCAGTTGCGGTGCAAGGCGTTGGTGGCGAACCACTTGCGGCCGTTGAGGACGTACTCCTCGCCGTCGCGCACCATCGACAGTTCCACATTGGTGGCGTCGGAGCTGGCCACGCCGGGTTCGGTCATCGCGAACGCGGAGGCCATGGTGCCGTCGAGCAGCGGTTCGAGGTACTTCTTCTTGTGCTCCTCGGTGCCGAACAGCTCGAGCACCTCCATGTTCCCGGTGTCGGGGGCGTTGCAGTTGCAGGCCTCCGAGGCGAGATGGCTGCGGCCCATGATCTCGGCGAGCGGCGCGTACTCGAGGTTGGTCAGGCCGGGGCCGCGACCGGGATGCGGATGGAAGAGATTCCACAGACCGCGCCGCTTGGCCTCGGCCTTGAGCTCCTCGAGGATCGGTGGCTGGAAGTGCGGGTCGCCGGACTCCCGCATCTGCTCGTCGTAGACGGCTTCGGCGGGGTAGACGTGCTCGTCCATGAAAACGAGCAGGTCCGCGCGGTATTTCTCGGCGCGCTCGGAGAGATCGAACAGCGACATGGGGTGCTCCCGATGGTCGGCGGTGACTTGTCAGCGAACCTATTAGAAGTTGACGTCAACTTCAAGTTTATGGGTGTGCGACCGCCCGGCGGGGCGGTGCCGGGGCTACCTCACGGCCGATTCCGGACCAGCGTGGTGATCCAGGCACGGGTGTCGGCGGGGTCGATCACGTCGTCGAGTTCGAACCCGGTCGCCGCGGTGAGCGCCTTGCCCTGCTGATAGGCCAGGGCGAGCAGCTGCCCGAACAGCGTCTCGCGCTCGGCCGGATCCGCGACGGCGGCCAGCTCCTTGCGGAAGCCCAGGCGCACCGCGCCCTCGAGCCCCATCGGCCCGATCTCGCCGGTCGGCCAGGCGACGGTGAAGTTCGGCGCGCGGAAGTGCCCGGCCGCCATCGCCATCGCGCCCAGGCCGTAGCCCTTGCGCAGGATGATGGTGCCGAAGGGGACGGTCAGCCGGGCGCCGAGCACGAACAGATCGCTGAACCGGCGCACCGTCGCGGTCCGCTCCGCGTCCGGGCCGACCATGAATCCCGGTGTGTCGCACAGGGAGACGATCGGCAACCCGAACGACTCGCACAATCCCAGGAAGTCGCCCATCTTGTCGGCGGCCTCGGCGTCGATGGCGCCGCCGAGATGATGACTGCTGTTGGCCACCAGGCCGAACGGCACGCCGTCGACCCGGACCAGCGCGGTGACGACGCCGACTCCGTAGTCGGGCCGCAGTTCCAGGATCGAGCCGAGATCGGCGATCGCCTCGATCGCGCGGTGGATGTCATAGGCGCGCAGGCGATTCTCCGGCACCACATGCCGGGCCAGGCGCGGATCGGGCGCCTCGAAGTCCTCGACCGGGCCCTGGAAGTAGCCGAGGTACTGCTTGGCCAGCGCGACCGCGTGCGCCTCGTCGCGGGCCACCAGGTGCACGACACCGTTGCGCCGCTGCACCTCGATCGGCCCGATGTCCTCGGGCCGGTACACGCCGAGCCCGCCGCCCTCGATCATCGCCGGGCCGCCCATGCCCAGATTGGCGTCCGGCGTCGCGATGATGACATCACAGACCCCGGCCAGCGCGGCATTGCCGGCGAAGCAGCGGCCCGACACGATCGTCACCAGCGGCACCCGCCCGCGCAGCGCGGCGAGCGCGCGGAAGGTCGGCACGTCCAGACCCATGCCGGTCACGTCGGTGTCGCCGGGCCTGCCGCCACCACCCTCGGCGAACAGCACCACCGGCACCCGCTTGCGGGCGGCCAGCTCGAAGGCGCGGTCGGTCTTGGCGTGATTGTTCTTGCCCTGGGTGCCCGCGAGCACGGTGTAGTCGTAGGAGACCACCACGGCCTCGGCGGCCGCAGTGCCGAAGCGGTCCGCGCCGATGGTGGCCAACCCGGTGACCAGGCCGTCGGCGGGGGTGTTGGCGATCAGGTCCTGCTCGGAGCGCCTGCTGCGCTGCGCGGCGACGGCCAGCGCGCCGTACTCGACGAAGCTGCCCGGGTCGACCAGGTCGGCGATGTTCTCCCTGGCCGTGCGGCGGCCGAGCCGGTGTCGCTTGGCCACCACGTCCGGGCGAGCTTCGTCGAGTGTGACGCGGTGGCGCGCGCGGATCTCGTCGACGTCGGCCCGGGCGCGCGCCGGGTCGAGCTCGGCCTGCGCGGCGCCGGTGGCGTCGGCACCGGTGGGGGCGATGATCACCAGCGGATCGCCGGGCGCGACGACCTGGCCCGGGCGGACCAGCACCCGGACCGTGCGCGCGGCGGCCGGTGCGGCGAGCACGTGCTGCATCTTCATCGCCTCGAGCACGACGAGCTGTCCGCCCGCCGCGATCTCGACATCCTCGCCGGTCACCTCGACCACGGTGCCCGCCAGCTGCGCCCGCACCGCCTCCTGCCCCGGATACAGCTCGACCGCCGCGACCGCGAGCTCCGGCTGCCCGGCCTCGGCCGCCGCGACCAGCGTGGCCAGGTGCTCGCCGAGATAGGAGGTCGGGACGGTGCCGGTCTGGAATCGGCGGTCGGTGAGCACTTCCCGCAGGAAGCCGCTGTTGGTGCGGAGGCCGTCGACGGTGAATTCGGCCAGTGCGGTCGCCGCCTTGCGCGCGGCGGCGGGGAAGGAGTTCCCCCTGGTGCGGGTGATCACCTTGGCCAGCAGCGAGTCGTAGCGCGGGCTCGGGGTGAGGCCCGGTCGGCCGAAGGTGTCGACGCGCACGCCCGGACCGGTGGGCGGGGCGAAGGCGGTCAGCGTGCCCGCCGTCGGCACCGCCGATCCGTCGGCCGCCATGGTCTCCATGTTCACCCTGGCCTGAATGGCGATGCCGTCGGCGGCGGCCGGTTCCCCTTCGGCTCGGGTTCCGTCCGAGACGATTCCGCTCGGCAGGCCCAGCGCGTCGAAGGTCGCGCCCCGGGCGATGTCGAGCTGGACCGCGACCAGGTCGACCCCGGTCACCTCCTCGGTGACGGTGTGCTCCACCTGGATGCGCGGATTGACCTCCAGGAAGACGAAACGGTCACCGGCGACCAGGAATTCGACGGTGGCCAGGCCGCGATAGCCGACCCGCGCGCACAGCCGGGCCGCCGCCTCGTGCAGGCCACGGCGCAGCTCGTCCGGAAGACCCTGCGCCGGAGCGATTTCGATCAGCTTCTGATGCCTGCGCTGCACACTGCAATCCCGGTCGCCGAGCGCGAGCGCGGTGGTGCCGTCGCCGGCCGCCGCGGCGACGACCTGCACCTCGATGTGCCGGGCGTCGGTCATCAGCGCCTCGGCGAACACCGCCGGATCGCCGAAGCCGAGCTCCGCCTCGGCGGCGCACTGCCGGTAGGCGTCGTCGAGCTCGGCGGCGGTGCGCACCACGCGCATGCCGCGCCCACCGCCACCGGCCAGCGCCTTGATCATGATCGGGCCGGATTGGGCCGCGAAGAACGCGCCGACCTCGGCGAGCGTGCTCGCGCCCGCGGTGGCGGGCAGCACGGGGACGCCGGCGGCGTCGGCGCTCCGGCGGGCCGCGGACTTGTCGCCGAACAGGTCAAGGACGGCGGGGTCGGGGCCGACGAAGGTGTGGCCCGCCGCCGCGCAGGCCCTGGCGAACTCGGCGTTCTCGCTCAGGAAGCCGTAGCCGGGGTGGATGAGCTCGGCGCCGGATTCCTTGGCGGCGGCCAGGATCGCGGCATGGTCGAGATACGGTGCGGGTCCGGCGCCGGTCAGGCAGATCGCCTCGTCGGCCGCGTGCACAGGGGGAGTGGCGGCGTCGTCCTCGGCGTAGACCGCCACGGTGCGCAGGCCGAGTTCGGTGGCGGTGCGGATGATGCGCAGGGCGATCTCGCCGCGATTGGCGATCAACAGGGTCATGGGCGTCCTCGATGTCGTCGACCGTGCCGGTCAGGGAGCTCGGTGGGGTTGCTCGGTGAAGCCGATCAGCCGGTGGGCGATGGCGATGTGGTCGGTGACGAACTCGGCGCGCTGGTCGGCGCGTACGCGGGCGGCGCCGATGAGCAGTGCGTCGGACAGGGTTTCGACGATGCGCGGCAGCGGCGCGCACGGGTCGATCGCGCCCTCGGCGTCGACGCGTTCGAGAAAGGCGATGAACCGCTGCCGCAGGCGTTCCCGCATCCGGGTCCACTGCGCGCCGATCGCCGGGTCCACGTCGGCGCGATGCTCGATCAAGGTCCCCAGGGCGCCGTTGGCGAACACCGCCTCCGCGAACGCCCGCGTGGTGGCGGCGATGACCTCCGCAGGCGCGGTGACCTCGACGTCGACCACCAGCTGCGCGTCCAGGAACCGCGCGCACACCCGCTCGGTGATCGCCTGGAACACCTCGTCTTTGGAGGAGAAGTACGCGTAGAACGTCGCCCGCGAGACCCGCGCCCGCGTGGTGATCGTCTCCACCGAGGTCTGGTCGTACCCGAGCTCGGCGAAACACCCCGCCGCCGCGTCGAGCAATTCGCCCCGCCGCGGCCCACCACTGTCCTTGCGGGCCGACCGGGCCCGCTCCTGCGCCGCACTCGTGGTCACCGCCCGAGTGTCGTTGACATTGACGTCAATGTCAACGCTTCCTCGCGGGCCCCACCTGCGTGATTACCGCCCACACCGTTCCACCGGGTACAGTCCACCCGCGATGTAGCGATACATCACGGCCCTGTGGCGCAGTTGGTTAGCGCGCCGCCCTGTCACGGCGGAGGTCGCGGGTTCGAGTCCCGTCAGGGTCGCAAGAAAATCCCCGCACCGAGTATCGGTGCGGGGATTTCTGCGTTCGGGGGCGAGGTCAGCGGCGGTGGTCGATGCTGGTGATGCGGTAGCGGCCGGGGGCCNAAAATCCCCGCACCGAGTATCGGTGCGGGGATTTCTGCGTTCGGGGGCGAGGTCAGCGGCGGTGGTCGATGCTGGTGATGCGGTAGCGGCCGGGGGCCACTTCGGCGGTGCGCATGGTCTGCTGGATCTTCTCGATGGCGGTGTCGCCGGGCCACTGCTGCTGGACGGTGACGTTCCAGACGGTGGGGTCGGTGGAGTCGGCGCGGGTGATGTGGATGCAGTACTTGACGCCGGTGGGGAAGGTGGAAATGCCTGCGGCCAGGGCTGATTCGTCGCCCACGTGAGCGTCGTCGGTGACGTAGGTGCGGGCCTTCGCGGCATCGCGGTCGACGTAGTAGCTGTATTCGAAGCCGAGGATGGCGCCCTGCGGGGTGGCGGTGTCGCCGCGTTCGGCGCTGATCGTGATGGACTGGCTGCGGAAGGACTCACAGCCCGCCACCGCGTGCGCGGGCAGCGGGGCGACGGTGGTCGCGGTGGATCCCGTGGTCGGCGAACCGGAGACGGAGGCCTGTTTCGCCGCGACCGGTTTGTCGCCCGAGCCGAGGAAGATGTTCGCCGCCAGACCGAGCACCACCACGAAGATCAGCGCGCCGACGATGCCCTTCACCGCGGCGGCGGCCTTCGCCCGGCCGTGCGGATCGTCGTAGCGTTCGTCGTCGTACTTCTTGCGTGGCCTGCGCGCGATCGGGCCGCCACCACCGAAGTCCTTGAGCCGCGGCAGCACCGGCATCTCGACCCGATCACCGCTCTGCTCGGTCGCGGTGGCGGTGGCCCAGTCGTTCCAGTCGACGTCGTCGGTCCGGCGCGGCGGTTCCTCGACGGGCGCCTCGTCGTTCCAGTCGTTCCAGTCGCCGGTGAACCCGTCCTCCTCGGCGGCGGTGCGATAGATCGGCTCGGTCGGCGCGGTGGTGAGCGCGCCGGGAACCTCGTCGTAGTGTTCCGGCTCCGGTGGCGGCCAGGTCTCCGGATTGGTGCCGATGGTCTGCGGCTCGGCCTCACGCCGCCGCCGGCGTCGCCGTTTGCCCTGCGGACGACGGCGCGCCGGATCGGCGGGCGAGGCGAAATAGGCCCCGAACGGGTTGTCCATCCGGCGCCCTTACGCCGTAGCCGGGACGACTCCCGGCTGCCCGTGCTTGGGCGCGGCCGACGGGCGCTCGCTCTCCTGATCCTGTTGCGGACGGCTCGTCGGCGGAATCACCCCGGTCTGGCTCGGCTGCTGCTGCGCGGGTGCGGGCGCGGCGGGGGCCTGCTGCTGGGGCTGCTCGACGACCGGCGCCTGCACCGTGGGCGCCGGTGTCGTCGGCGCCGCGGGCGCGGGCTTGGTCGCGGTGCCGTTGCCGCCGGAGGTCTCCGGTTTGGTGGTGGTGTCGCCGTTGCCGAGCCCGGCGAACAGGCCGCCGGAGTTCCCGCCGCCGTTGGTGGACGGGCTGGTCGGCGTCGGTGTCGTCGTGGCCGGCGTGGTCGCCGTGCCCTCGGTGCCCGTGCCGGTGACATTCGCGGCGAGGGTGTCGATCCCGGTGGTCGCCAGTTCGGCGCCCTTGTCGATGCCGTGCATCGCGACCTCGGCGATCTTGTCGATCAGATGCGTGCCGAAGGTGACGCCCGCGTCGATCGCCGCGGTGCCCAGCGAGACGCCACCGTCGATCAGCGCCTCCTGCAGCGCGATCTGCGCCGCCGTCGCCGGATCGGTGGTGGTCGTGGTCGTGTCGGTATCGATGGTGTTCGTCGACGTGCCGCCGGTGCCGAGAACGTAGACGCCCGGCGACACCTCGACCGCGCCCGGCGGCACGGTGACCCCGTTGGTGCCGCCGAGATCGGAGGTCAGCTCCTTGGTGTTGCGGGTGTGCTCGTCCATCTCGGTGCTCGCGGTCCCGACGACGGTGACGGCCTCCTGGATCGCCTCCTCCGCCAGCGCGACGATCGCGTCCAGGTTGTTGCCGTTCACCGCGGGTGCGGCGGCCTTCGCCTTGGCGCGGAAGTCGGCGATGATCGCGTCGACCTTGGCCGCCGCGGTCGACTGGGTCGAATGCGCCTGGCCGAGCAGGGTGCTGAGCTTATGACCGCGGTCGGCGGCCGCCGACACCTCGGTGGCGGTCTGGCGCAGGGCTGGGGTGGCGGGCACCGCAGTATCGGTCGACTCCAGCGCGTACAGGCCGAGCCGGTGCGGGTCCTCGGTGGCGCTGGTCGCGGCGCTGGCCGTGGTCAGGGCGTTGACCACGTCGGTATCGGGGTCGGCGGAGGTGTTGGAGCCCAGCGATTTCCGCAGCTCCAGCAGCGGCACCTCGAGCAGGGCGACCACCGGCGCGATCTTGGCCTCGGCCTCTTCCTGCGTGATCGTGCTCAGTGTGGTCTCGGTGACCAGGGATTTCGCGCGCATCACGCCACCTCGCTCTCGATCGCGCCCAGGTCGCCCGCCAGCCCGCTGTCGACCCCGGTGACGTTGGCGCCGTACTGATTCAGGATGTCCTGATACGCGCTGACCAGATTCCCCGCGGTACTCAACGTCGACGCGTGCGCCCCCGCGGCCGCCGTCCACGCGGCCGCGAATTCCTTCCCCAGCACCCCGAGCCCCGACAGGTCCACCCCCGCCGCCGTCGTCGTGCTCGTCGCCGCTTCTCCGAGTAGATCCGCGACCCGAGCAGCAGCGCGCTGATACGCGTCGAGCGCTGATGGGTCGAATGACATTTCCGCCACGATGTCTTCCGTTCCATGAAGCCAGACAATGTGTCCCGGTCATCGACTCGCCGTCTTGCGACGACGAGGTTGAGTCAGTGACTCTTCCCGAGGCAGTCTCCCTGCACGACGAGGTCGTGTCCGACAGGAGTTCCTTCGGGCTGCTCCCGCACCAACTGTACGGTGTCGGCCGCTAGCGCGGCGAGGTTTCTCGCGGCGTTGACGTCCCGGTCGAGGGTGTAACCGCAGGCCTTGCAGACGTAGCTGCGTTCGGACAGGGCGAGCTTGGCTTTCGCCGCGCCGCATCCGGAACATGTCTTATGACGATCGTGTCGAACTCGGCAACCAGACGGGTGGTCAGCTTTTGCTGTGTATCGCGGCGCCGGTTCGCGACTCGGGCATGCAGTGTGTCGGCTCGCGCATGGGCCTTGGTCCAGCGCCGGGACGGCATCAGACCACCGCGCCGATCGGGGCCCTGTCGGCGTGCGATCTGCCGCTGCACCCGCCGCAACGACGTCTGCATGCGGTCGAGGTGTCGTGGATTCGGCACCTGTTCGCCGGTGGACAGCACGGCCAGCGACTTGATCCCCAGGTCGACGCCGACTGTCCGGTTCCCCGCACGGGAACGAGGGGCCGGGTCCCGCAACTCGACCGAGAATGACACGCTCCATCGGCCCCTCCCGAAGCTCAGCGTGGCCGAGCGTATCCGGGCAGACCCGCAGGCCACCTTCCGCGCCAGCTTACGAGTGGACTCATGGGTGCGGACCGGACCGATCACCGGCAGTTTGATGTGTCGGCGATCGGCCCCCAGCCCGAATGCGCCGGTGGTGAACCGGCACGTCGGACGCGTTCGATGTTTCGACTTGAAGCGAGGTAGCCGCGTGAGCCCGGCGCTGTAGTTCTTCAACGCAGTGGCGAGGTTCGCGCAGCCGGAGGCATACGCTTCCTTACTGTTCTCCGCCCACCACGGGGCCACCTCGCCTTTGGCCGCATTCCAGGCCTTGCGCAAGCTGTACGCCGAGGCGCTGATCCATGGGGTCAACTCGTCGGGCGCCAGGCCATACGACTCCTCGGCCCGGCGTTGGGACCAGTTCGCCAGCACACGCGCCAGACACCAGTTGAAGGCCAAGCGTTGTGCACCACAATGCGACCGCATCGCATCGGCCTGCGCGTCGGTGGGGTCGAGTGCGAAAACGAACGCGCGGATCATCGCGCGTCGTCGTCGGCGGTGGAGGTCGCCACTTCCCCCGGAGTGTTCGGTCTCACCCGGTCATTGTCACTCGTGCCGTCCTCGATCGCAGCTTCGCGAGGTCGGCGGTCGTCGGCTCGACCGTGACCGGCGAGTAGGGTCGCGGGGGTCATGGGTGTCCTGCTGATCACGTTGCTCGGGTTTGCGGTGGTCGACGCGTTGGATGTGCTGTTGGTGGCGATCACGACGGCGGTGGTGGCGGACAGTCGGTTGGCGCGGCGGTCGCCGGTGGTCGGGGGGCTCAGTTTTCTCGGTGGCGTGTTCGCGGTGTCGGTGGCGTTCGGGATCGCCACGGTGCTGGGGATCGATTTCCTGGTCCGGCTGTTCGACTTCGAGCTGACGCCGCTGCTGCGGTACTGGGGTGAGCTGCTGATCGGTGTGGTGCTGATCGTGGTGGCGGCGTTGCCGATGGACACGACGATGGGCAGCGGCGGGCGCTGGGTACGGCCGGTGCGGAAGTATCCGTGGTTGATGGGGGTGGTCGGGGTCACGCTGGGGCTGGCGAAGGTGCCGACCTCGGTGCCGTACCTGGCGGCGCTGGCGATGGTGTCGGCGCAGCGTCCGCTGCCGGTGGTGTGGCCGCTGATCGTGGTCGCGTACTGCGCGATCGCGCTGCTGGTGCCGCTGGTGGTGCTGGCGCTGGCCCTGCGCACGACTCCGCGCGCCCGCCGGGTCTATCGGGTGCTGGTGCGGGCGATCACCCGCTACGGTCCGCCGGTCGTCCGGGTGTTGTTCGTCGTTTTCGGCGTGGTCCTGGTGGTCGACGCGCTGGTCCACGCCCGCCAGCTGTGGTGACGCGGCCACGGCCGCTCAGGTTCGCGTCAGGTCGATCGAGTACGGTCATAACGAATCGATGACATGCTCGCGCACCCGTTCGGTGGGTCGCGCAGCGTAACCAGGTGAGCAGGGAGGGCGACCCTTGAGGGTTACCGTTGTTGTGCCGACCTACAACGAGCGGGAAAATCTGCCGGTGGCGGTGGAGCGGCTGACGGCACTGCCGGTTCCCGATCTGCACGTGCTGGTGGTGGACGACAACTCACCCGACGGCACGGGGGAGGTGGCCGACAAGCTGGCCGCCGAGCTGCCGAACGTGGTGAGCGTGCTGCACCGCACCGAGAAGGACGGCCTCGGCCGCGCCTACATCGCCGGCATCACCCAGGCCCTCGACGAGGGTGCCGACGTGGTGATCCAGATGGACGCCGACCTGTCGCACCCCGCCGAGGTGATCCCGGCGATGCTGGAGAAGCTGAGCTCCGCCGATGTCGGCGTCGTGCTGGGCTCGCGCTACGTCCCCGGTGGCTCGACCGCCGCGGAGTGGAAGTGGTACCGCAAGGCGCTGTCGGCCTGGGCGAACTTCTACGTGAACCTGATCCTGCGTCTCGGCGTGAAGGACGCGACCGCCGGCTTCAAGGCGTGGAAGGCCGACACCCTGCGCGCGATCGACGTGGCGTCGATCCGCAGCAACGGCTACTCGTTCCAGGTCGAGATGAACTACCGCGCGATCAAGAAGGGTTACACGATCGCGGAGGTGCCGATCCGGTTCGAGGAGCGCACCCTCGGCGCGTCGAAGATGAGCCTGAAGGTGCAGCTGGAGTCGGCGCTGATGCCGTGGAAGCTGCTGTTCGGCCGCTCGGTCTAGGACTTACGGCGAAGGGCCCCACCGGTTTCCGGTGGGGCCCTTCGTCATGTTCGGACTATCCGGTGGTGATGCCGCGGCGCACACCTTCCAGCGCGACCACGATCACCGGCACCAGCACAACGTGCATCACCGACAGCGCGATGGTGGAGGCGGTGTCGAAGTCGGCGTCGACGGTCAGCGCGATGGTCGCGATCGACAGCAGCGACCCGACGACGGCGGCGACCCGCAGCACGCCGGTCCACAGGTAGGACGCCGCGACCGCGACCGTCAGGCCGATCAGCAGCGGCACGGACGACATCAGGACCACCCCGCCGGGGGCGACATCGGAGACCTTCCCCGCGTTGGTCATGGTGAAGTCACCGCCCGCCGCGGCGCCGATCGCCCACACGATCAGGTTGAGCGCGACGGCGGCGACGACGCCGCCCAGCACGGCGACGGGGCGGGACAGCGCGGGCAGGGTCAGGGTGCGGGTGGCGGGGGCGGTGGTGGTGGTCATGTCGTTCTCCCTCATTCGGTGGTGAGACCATCATCAAACCTAAACAAATATTGAGGTCAAGCCGTCGGTCGAATTCTTTCGCTTCGCATCGATGAGACGCTGGTCATAGGCCCTGCGCCCGGTCACTACGACAGATGGTCGTAGCATGGCGGGGTGCGTTCACCGAGGGATCACACCGCGCGCTTACGTGGCGCCGCGGTGGGTGCCGCCTCCGGTGCGGTCGCCGTCCTGGCGCACGGACTCGGTGGCGCGAGCTCGGTTCCCGGCGGATCGTCGGTGGCCCTGCTGCTCGCAGCCTGCGCGCTGATCGGCGTCATCACCTCGGCCCTGCCGCGCGGGAACACGCCGCTGGCGACGATGGCCGTGCTGGCCGTCGGCCAAGGCGTCGGGCACACCGCGCTGTCGCTGGGACACGCCCAGCATCACCACGCCTTCTCCGCCGCCATGCTGGTCGCCCACCTGGTGGCGATCCCGGGGGGCGCGCTCGCGATCCGCGCCGCCGAGGTCGGGGTGCGCCGGGCGATCACCAGCGTGCGACGGCTGGTCCTCGCGCTGGATGGTCCGCCTGCCCCGTCCGCGCGACCGTGTCCGCTGCCCCGCGCCGACGAGCGCGCCCTCGCGCGGCAACTGCTCCGGCGACCCGGGATCGGACTGCGCGGTCCGCCTGCCGCAGGTCGTACCGCACTTCACCCCGTTCCGGCGTAGCCGCCGACATCCGCCGACGCGGCGGATGATTCGCCGTGCCGGTCCGGGTCCTCACCTCACCCGATGATCGGAGATCTGCCGTGTCCGCATTCCCGCATACCCTCCTGCGTTCGTCCCGCGCCGCCCGCCGGCTCGGCGCCGCGACCGCGCTGTCCGTCCTCGCCGTCTTCGCCACCGCCTGCTCGGACGCCGAGCCCGCGCCCGCCGCGCCCGCCGCGGCGGGTGACCGGATCACCATGAGCGACCAGTGGATCAAGGCCGCCGACTCCGGCATGTCCGCCGCCTTCGGCAATCTGAAGAACACCGGTGACGCGCCGGTGACGTTGGTCGCCGCGACCAGCCCCGTCTCGGATCGGGTCGAGATCCACGAGGTGGTCCCGGACAGCACCGGCGCCAAGACCATGCGCCCGAAGGAAGGTGGCATCACCATCCCCGCGCACGGCGAGGTGACGCTGAAGCCCGGCGCCGAGCACCTGATGTTCATGGACCTGAAGCAGCCGCTGCGCACCGGCTCGGAAACCTCGCTGACCCTCACCTTCGCCGACGGCTCGAGCACCGTCGTCACCGCGCAGGTGCGCGACTTCGCCGGCGGCAAGGAGAACTACGCGCCGGGCACCGAGAACTCTTCGCACGGTGGCTGATCCGCAGACCAAGCTCTCCCGCCGGCGATTGCTCGGCGGGGGAGCGGCGGCGGCGGGCGTGGTCGGCGCGGCCGGGATCGGCTGGGGTGCGGCCGGTCTCGCGCAGCGCGAACCCGAACGCGACGACGCGCTCGAGGTCGTCCCGTTCTACGGCGTCCATCAGGCGGGCATCGAGACGACCCCGCCCGGTCATGTCGCCTTCGCCGGTTTCGACCTGGCGCCGGGTGTCGGCCGCGAGGACGTCATCGGGCTGCTCCGGATCTGGACCGACGACGCGTCCCGGCTCACCCAGGGTCGGCCCGCGCTCGCCGACACCGAACCGGAGCTCGCCGTCCGCCCCGCGCGTTTGACGATCACGGTCGGTTTCGGCCCCGAGCTGTTCACCGCTGTCGGCCTGACCGAACGGCGGCCGAGCTGGTTGCGGCCGCTGCCGCCGTACCCCATCGACCGGCTCGAACCCGCCTATACCGGCGCCGATCTGGTGCTCCAGGTCTGTGCCGAGGAGGCGACGACGGTCGCGCACGCCGTGCGGGTGCTGTCCAAGCACGTGAAGTCGCTGGTGACGGTGCGCTGGGTGCAGCGCGGTTTCCGGGACGCGCCGCGCGGCCAGACCATGCGCAACCTCATGGGCCAGGTCGACGGCACCGTCAACATCGCCCCGCGCACGGTCGACTTCGATCGGCTGGTGTGGGACGACGGCACGTCGACGCCGTGGCTGGCCGGTGGCTCCTCCCTGGTGCTGCGCCGCATCGCCATGGACCTCGACACCTGGGACGAGCTCGACGCCGACGGCCGGGAACTGACGGTCGGCCGCCGGGTGTCCAACGGCGCTCCCCTGACCGGCACCGCCGAACACGACGAGCCGGACCTGGCCGCCGTCGACCGCAACGGCATCCCGGTCATCCCGCCGTCGTCGCATGTCGCCAGGGCCAGGCACACCCACGCCGGGGAACGGTTCCTGCGCCGGGGATTCAACTACGACGAGGCCCCCGCGCCGGGGCAGGTGTCGAACTCGGGCCTGCTGTTCGTCGCCTACCAGCGCGACATCGCCGCCCAGTACCTCCCGGTCCAGGCGCGCCTGGCGGAATTCGACGCGCTGAACCAATGGACGACCCCGGTCGGCTCGGCGGTCTTCGCCATCCCACCCGGTGTCCCCGGCCCTGGTCGCTACCTCGGCCAGCAGCTGTTCGAGGGCTGAGACCGAGTCCGGCCGGGCTCAGTCGGCCTGCGGCCAGTCCAGCAGGGTGTTCTCGAACAGCCGGCGGACGCTTTCGACCTCGTCGTCCATGTCGGTGGGGTCCCAGCCGGAGACGTCGATGGGCGGCAGTACCGCGACATCGACGACTCCGGACCGGGCGATCGGTGAATCGCGCCAGGCGATCTCGCCCGCGTTGCGGATCACCACGGGGATCACCGGGACGCCGGCCTGGATGGCGATGTGGAAGGCGCCCTTCTTGAACGGGCCGACGCCGGGCGTGTAAGACCGGGTGCCCTCCGGCGCGACGGCGATGGACAGGCCGTCGCGCAGGGTCGAGACCACCGGCGCGAGCGCGGCTTTGGCGCGTTCGGTGTCGGTGCGGTCGATGAAGGTGACGCCGACGAACCGCATGAGCGGGCCGAACAGGGGATGGTTGGCGAGTTCCTTCTTGCCGATGCCGGTGACCGCGCCGTCGAGCACCTTGGGCACGATGATCACGTCGAACTGGCTCTGGTGGTTGAACAGGAACACCGCGGGGCGCGGGGAGCGGGCGTGCTCGGCGCCGACGACCCGCAGCCGCACATCGATCGCCGCCAGGGTCGCGGTGGTGCCGTCGTGCATCAGCGCGTCGGCCATCGCCTGACGCTCGCGGGTGTAGCTCTTGCGCAGCACGCCGACCAGCGCGCCGCCGAGGAGCGCGGCGAATCCGGCGAGGGTGCGCAGGTAGTCGACCGGCCGTGGGGCCTGCCGGGGCCGGAACGTCAGCGCGGGCCAGCCGCGTTCGGTGGCGAGCTCGGCGAGTTCGGGATCCGGGTCGACGACGGTCGGGATCTCGGCCAGGTCGAGCAGCGTCAGATCGGTGATGCTGTCGGCGTAGGCGTAGCCGATCTGCACCTCGGCGGCGGCGGCGAATTCGGCCACCGCCTCGGCCTTCTCGACCCGCCACAGCGGCGCGCCGTCCGGCTGCCCGGTCACGACCCCGTCGCGCACGGCCAGCTGGGTGCACAGCACGTGGTCGATGCCGAGCCGCTCGGCGGCGGGCTGCACCTGGAAGCGGGTGAGCTCGCTGACCAGCACCACCGTGTGCCCGGCGAGCTGATGCGCGCGCACGAGCTGCCACGCCTCGGGGAACAGCCGCCCGTAGATCTCCCGGCGGAAGGCGCTGCGGCCCAGCTCGTCCAGCTCGGCCTCCGACATCCCGGCCCAGCTCCGTTCGACGGCTTGCAGGAACCGCCCGAAGTCACCGTCGCCGCCACCGCGCCGAATGCCCCCGAGCAGTGCGGCCCGGCGCGCGTCGCCACGGCGCAGCACCCGGCTCGGCAGCCCACGGCGGGGCAGCCCGTCGACGACGGTGCCCCCGAAGTCGAACACGGCGGCGACGCCCGGTCCCTGCGGACCCGACCTGATCGCGGCGACGGCCGCGGCGAGGGTGCCCATCAGATCGTGGTCCGGTTCGACGGGTCGAGGCTGGCCGCGCGCGCGATCCGCTCGCCGAGATCACGCAGCCGATCGGCGAATTCTTTTCTGCGCGCGACCAACTCGTCCTCGGCGCCCTCGGGGGCTGGGCCGATCAGTCCGTGGTTGGCCGCCAATTTCCAGGCGCTGGTGAACAATTCGGTCGATACCGATTCGGGGCTGTGCAGCCGCTGCTGCAACAGCATCTGCTTGCCGACGGCGACGCACTCGTCGATGAACTCCTTGCGATCGATCGTCGCGTCGGCCGGGCGCGCGGCCAGTCGCTCGGCCACCACGAGCTGGGCGTCGAAGAACGAGCGCAGGACGCGATGGGCCATCACGAACCCGGAATCGGTGAGCGCGCCGAGGAATTGACGATCCAGCCGGTCGTCGGGGGTGTTCTCGTCCCATTCCGGCACGATCAGGCGCACCTCGTCGATGATCTGCTCGGCGAATTCCTGGCGTTCGGGGAAGAAGAACTCGAACTTGAGCAGGTCGCGCAGCGCGAAGGCGGCCTTCCAGGCCGAGCGCAGCGGGTCGTCACCCGGTTCCTCGACGGCGGTGAGCGCGGCCAGCTCGAGGATGGCGCGGTTGACGAACCAGTGCACCGCGCTGTTGCGATAGAAGGCGGCCTCCAGGTGCGCGCCCGGTTCGATCGCGTAGACCGGTTCCAGCCCACCGCGATACACGGTGACCACCCCGGCCAGCGCGAGCTGTTCCAGCACTACACGCAGGCCCTGGTCGTCGCGCAGGGCGGACAGCTCGCCGCTGGGCAGGCCGCGCTGGGCGATATAACCGAGCACCGGGTCGACCACGGTGCGGACCTGTCCGAGCGTCAGCGCGCGCTCGTGCACGCCGAGCAGGGCTAGGGTGACCAGCGCGTTCACCGTGATCGGGGTGACGGCGTTGATCCCGACGGCGACGTCGAAGGCCAACCGCTGCACCGCTTTGCGCTCGGTCTCGCTCAGCGCCGACTCGTCGGGAACGCTTGTCGCGCCGGTCGTGGTGTCGCGCAACGGGATGGTCGTCGGCCGCTGGTCGAGCGGATCACCGTGCGCGCCCAGCCGTTCCCGCGCCGAGAGCGGCTCGCCGAAGCGCACATACACGCGTCCGGCCGAATGCTGCTGGCTGCGGACATATCTGGCGAGCCAGCCGATGCCCTCCGGCTTCTTCTTGCCGCCGGACTGTTCGCTGGCGATCGCCCCCAGCTCGTTGAGCCGCTCGTAGGTGATCGACACCGGCACCAGCAGCACGTCTTCGACGCGGCGTGAACGGACCGCGGCGGCGAGGTAATTGAGCAGACCGTAGCGCGGCGGCCGCAGCTTGCCGGTGCGGGTGCGCCCGCCCTCGAAGTACCACTCCATGTTGAATCGCTTGGCCAGCAGATAGGCGAAGTACTCCTCGACGACGGCCTTGTACACCTCGTCGTCGCCGAAGCTGCGGCGGATGAACACCGTTCCGGTGCGCCGCGCGATCGGGCCCATCGGCCAGAAGTTCAGGTTCGCGCCGCCGATCACGTGATTGGGGGGGAAGTCGTTGCGCGCCAGCACGTCACCGAGGACGAACGCGTCGACGTAGGAGCGGTGCGAGGGCAGGAACACCAGCGGGAACTTGCGGTTGAGCTTGCGCAACGCGTCCAGGCCGTGCAGGTCGGTGTCGACCTTCCAGGTCGAGGCGTGCACCGGCCGCATGGCCTGGGTGAACAGGTCCGAGACCAGTCGGCTCTGCGCGGCGACGAGCTCGCGCAGCGCCTTCTCCGCGTTGCGGTACACCTGGTCCGGCTCGGAGCCGATCTCCTCGGCGATGTAGTCGAGTTTGCGCTGGAATTCGGGGGAGTCGAGGATCTCCTCGGCCACCAGCTGCGGCACCTTGTAGCGGTCGCCGATCACGGTGCGTTCGGCCCGTTCCAGCGCCACCACGGCCGCGCGCACCACCGACCGCGCGAACGGATCGGCCGAGCCGGCCCGCAGCAGGGCGGCGGCCTCGGGGTTGTTGGTGCGCAGTTCGCTGAGCCGGGCCGGCGCGCCGACGAGCACCCGGTGCCGGTCGGGTTCGGTGCGCAGCAGCCTGCGCTGGACCAGTCGATTGGGCTTGCGGGGGTTGGTGAGCAGGGCCAGATCGGCGAAGGTGACCCGGCGGACGCCGTCGCGCTCCGGCGGCAGCCACAGCACCCGGACCGGGACGACGAGTGGGTCGTCGTGCCTGCCGACCAGGCGTTTGGTGATCGCCTTGGCGTCGAGGTCGAGCTGGGTCACCGGGGCGTCGGAGCCGATGTCGCGGGCCAGCCCGCCCTCGGCGATCCAGTTGCCGATCAGTTCGCGTTCGACGCCGGAGGCCGCGTCGACCAGGGCGACCACCGAGTCTGCCCCGGATCCCGTTCGCGGGCCGCGCCGCCCACCGATGTCGATCATCCCTCCATTCAAGCGGCAGTTCCGCCTCGGCGCACCGAACTTCGACGACAGCGCGTGGCGGGGACCGCTCGGGGTGGCATAGGTTACCCAATGCTGGGCTGGCCAATCGACGAGGTAATGCTAACCTAACCCGAAGAAGTTAGGTCAGCATTACCTTGGAGGATCGTTGTCGTCGACGGAGCAGCCCGTACGGGTGGAGTATGTGACCGATCCAGCGGCAGCGATGTCTCGTCTGGCGGCGGCGGACCGCTTCGGTGAGTACGTGATGTACGAGCAGCCGGGGGAGTGGGTGTTCGCCGCCGATCCGCTCGGCAGCGTGGAACTCGACGCCGGTGAGCTGCGCACGGTGTGGGGCGGCAAGACCACCGCGCGCGCGTGGACGGGCAGTCCCGCGCAGGTCGTCGACGCCGCGCTGGCCGAACTGCCGCTCGACGGCCGCAACGCCTTCGGCTGGATCGGATTCGAGTTCTGCGCGTACTCGCTGGCGGCCACCCGCTACCTGAACCAGCGGACCCCGCTGGCGCACCTGATGATTCCGCGGATCGAGGTGCGCATCGACGCCTCCGGCGTGCGGATCAGCGGTGCGACCCCGGGGGAGGCGTGCGATATCCACGACCTGATCGCCGCGTCGCAGGGCACCGACCTGCCGGTCGCGCACCCCATCGACGTGCGGCCCGACCCGACCGGCTACCAGGACCGCGTCGCCGCAGCGGTGGCCGAGATCCGTTCCGGCAGCTACCAGAAGGTCATCCTGTCGCGGAAGGTCGCGCTGCCCTTCGCCGTCGATGTGCCCGGCACCTATCGCCTCGGCCGCGTCAACAACACCCCCGCCCGCTCGTTCCTGCTGCGCCTGGGCGGGCTGGAAGCGGCCGGGTTCAGCCCGGAGCTGGTGGCCTCGGTCGACGACGATCGCATCGTCACCACCGAGCCGCTGGCGGGCACCCGCGCCTTCGGGCTCGGTGTCGAGGCCGACGACGCGGCCCGCGCGGACCTGCTCGCCGATCCGAAGGAGATCGTGGAGCACGCGATCTCGGTGCAGACCTCGTTCGCCGAGATCACCGAGGTGGCCGCGCCCGGCACGCCCGCTGTGTCCGACTTCATGGCGGTGCGCGAGCGCGGCAGCGTGCAGCACCTGGCCTCGACCGTGCGCGGCACCCTCGCCGCCGACCGGACCAGCTGGGACGCGCTCGAGGTGCTGTTCCCCTCGGTGACCGCCTCCGGCATCCCCAAGCGCGAGGGCGTCGACTCCGTCTTCCGCAACGACCACGACCCGCGCGGCCTGTACTCCGGTGCGGTGGTGTGCGTCTCGCCGACCGGCGCGCTCGAGGCGACCCTGGTACTGCGCGCGATCTATCAGACCGGCGAGGGCGCCTGGCTGCGCGCCGGTGCGGGCATCGTCGGGCAGTCGCGGCCCGAGCGTGAGTTCGAGGAGACCTGCGAGAAGCTCGGCAGCGTCGCGCCCTACGTCGTCAAGGCTTGAGCCTGTCCGCGAATTCTGCCGATCGTCGGGTGCGCGGGACTTGGGCATCGGGCCGACGGTGGTGGCCGTCGGCCCGATGCCGGGCGTACCCGTGTTCACGCGAGATCAGTGCGCGGGGTCAGGCGAAATCGGCGCGTAGGGCCTTCTTGTCGATCTTGCCGACGGCGGTGATCGGCAGCGAATTCGCCTGGCGCAACAGGTCGGGCAGCTTGTAGGTGGCCAGCCCGCGCTCGGTGAGGAAGGTCTTGAGCTCGCCCAGGCTGGGCAGTTCGCCGGTGACGACCAGGACCACGCAGGCCTTCTCGCCGAGCGAGGCGTCCGGCAGACCGACCGCCGCCGCGTGCCGGACGGCGGGATGGGCGAGCAGGTGCTCCTCCAGCTCGTCGCACGAGATGTTCTCGCCGCCGCGGTTGATCACGTCCTTGATCCGGCCGCTGACCACCAGGTGCCCACTGGGCAGCTGCCGCACCAGGTCACCGCTGCGGTAGTAGCCGTCGGGGGTGAAGGCGCGCGCGTTGTGTTCGGGCGCGCGGTAGTACCCGCGCAGCGTGTACGGGCCGCGGGTGAGCAGTTCGCCCTCCTCGCCGGGCGCGACGTCGTTGCCGTCGGCGTCGACGACGCGCAGTTCGTCAGCGGGGGAGAGCGGGCGGCCCTGAGTGGTGTAGACGAGCTCGTCGTCATCGTCGAGGCGGGTGTAGTTGAGCAGGCCCTCGGCCATGCCGAACACCTGTTGGAGACGGCAGTGCAGGGCTGGCTCGACGTCGCGGGCGTTGACCTCGGCCAGACGCGCGCCGCCGACCTGCAACAGCCGCAGCGAGCTCAGGTCGGCGTCCTCCCAGTCGACCGCCGCGCTCCACAATTGGGCCAGCGGCGGGACGACCGCGGTGACGGTGACGCCGTGCTTCTCGATCGCGGCGAAGGCCGCCTCCGGGCTCGGGTCGACAGTGAAGGCGATCGCGCCGCCGGTCGCCACCACGCCGAGGATGCCGGGGCAGGCCAGCGGGAAGTTGTGCGCGGCGGGCAGGGTCGCGAGGTAGACGTCGTCGGCGGTGAGTTCGCAGATCCGGGCGCTGGCGGTCGCGTTGTAGGCGTAGTCGTCGTGGGTGCGGGCGATCAGTTTGGGCAGGCCGGTGGTGCCGCCGGAGACCAGCATCAGCGCGATCTCGGACGGGTCGATCACCGGCAGTGATGCGCCGTCGGCCGCGATCGAATCCAGCGCGGTGAACTCACCCGGATCACCGGCGACGAGGACGTGGCGCAAGCTCGGGACGGTCTGGCGCACCGTGGCGGCGAGCTCGCGGTAGTCGAAATCGCCCAGGGTGTCGGGGATCAGGTAGGCCACGGCGCCGGAAAGCGCGGCCAGGTGCTCGATCTCGGCGCGGCGATGCGCGGGCAGGGTCAGCACGGGGATGATGCCCGCTCGCAGCAGTCCGAACAGGGCGGTGGCGAACTCGGGAATGTTGGGCAGCTGCACGACCACCCGGTCGCCGGGTTCGATGCCGAGCGCGAGCAGGCCGTGCGCCATCCGGTCGGCGGCGGCGTCGAGGTCGGCGTAGGTGCGCACGCCCGTGTCGGCGAGGATCGCGGGCCGGTCCGGCTGGGTGCGGGCGGAGTCGCGCAGGAGGTCGCCGAGGGTGCGTCCGGCCCAGTAGCCGTCGGCGCGGTACTGCTGTGCGGCGGCCTCGGGGAAGGGGACGTAGCCCTGGCGATGGTCTGCTGCGGCTGATGTCGACGTCACGTTCTGCCTCGCTGCTCTGGCCGGTGGTCCGGTGGTTCGGCGCCCGCGTCGCAGGCTACCCTTGCATAGGTTAGGCAACCCTATCTCAATGGAGTAGGCTGCCGCCGAGCAGTACCGGAATCCGTCCGGCCACGGACGGCGAGCAAGGAGTGAACCGGCAGATGGATACCGCACCCGCAGGCGTCGTGATCGACCGCGCCGAGATCCGCGCCGCGATCGCCCGCCAGCTCGAGCTCACGCCCGACGATGTCGCCGACGCCACCGACCTCATCCAGCTCGGCCTGGACTCGATCCGCACCATGAAGCTCGCCGGCGGCTGGCGCAAACGCGGCATCGCGGTGAACTTCGCGCTGCTGGCGGCCCATCCGACGGTCGACGCCTGGTACGCCTTACTCAACGGCGCGCATCCGGGCGAACTCGATGCCGCCGCTCCGAATACGTCCGCGGAGGATGCGTCGCCGGCCGGCTCCGCCGAGGGCTCGGCCGCCGCACCGAGCGCGGTAGCGCGTGGCCCGCTCGTGCGCGACCGCCTCGAATCCACGACGGCTGATGGCGCGCAGCCCGTCGGCGACCCGGTCGGGGCCCCCGACTTCGAGTCGGCGGCAAGCGAATCGGAGATCGTCCCCGACGACGGGACGCCGTTCGCGCTGGCCCCCATGCAACACGCCTACTGGATCGGCCGGTCCGACGCCCAGGAACTCGGCGGCGTCGCCGCGCACCTCTACGTCGAATTCGACGGCGCGGATGTCGATCCCGAGCGGCTCGCGCGGGCCGTCGACCAGCTGCTGGTGCGCCACCCCATGCTGCGCACCCGGTTCCTGCCAGACGGCACCCAGCAGACCCTCGACCGTCCCGGTCGCCCCGTCTACAGCGTCACCGACCTGCGTGCGTCCTCCGCCGAGGACGCCGAGCGGCGGCTCGGGGACCTGCGGACCGCGCGCACCCATCAGCGGATGGCGGTGCAGGACGGCCAGGTGATCGATATCGCGCTGACCCGCCTGCCCGAGGGCCGCACCCGCCTGCACCTCGATGTCGACATGCTCGCCGCCGACGCGATGAGCTACCGCATCCTCGTCACCGACCTGGCCCGGCTCTACCACGGCGAACAGCTGCCGCCGCAGGACTACACCTTCCGGCAGTACCTGGCCGAGCACCCGGCGGGCACCGGTGACGAGCACGCCCGCGACCGCGCCTGGTGGCAGGATCGTCTGCCCGAGCTGCCCGGCTCGCCGGAACTGCCGCAGTCCCAGCACATTTCCGACCCCAGCCGGACCGTCCGCCTGCATCGCTGGCTGTCGCCGCAGGCCAAGGCCCAGGTGTTCGACGCCGCCCACGCGCGCGGCATCACCCCGGCGATGGCGCTGGCCTCGGTGTTCGCCGAGACCATCGGCGGGTGGTCGGCGCAGCGCCGGTTCCTGCTGAATCTGCCGCTGTTCCACCGTGAGCCGGTGCACCCGCAGGTCGACGGCGTCGTCGGCGACTTCACCTCCTCGGTGCTGCTCGAGGTCGACGTCACCGAGCCGGCCACCGTCGCCGACCGGGCCCGCGCCCTGCAGCAGCGGCTGCACGAGGCGGGCGCGCACTCGGCCTACTCGGGCCTGGAAGTGCTGCGCGATCTGGGCAGGCACCGCGGCGAACCAGTGCTGGCCCCCATCGTCTACACCAGCGCGCTCAACCTGGGCGAACTGTTCGCCGACGCCGTCACCGACACCTTCGGCGAGCCGGTCTGGATCATCTCGCAGGGCCCGCAGGTGCTGCTGGACGCCCAGATCACCGAGGTCCGCGGCGGCCTCCTGCTGAACTGGGACATCCGCGAATCCGCCTTCCCCGCGGGCATGGTCGAGTCCATGTTCGCCCGCTACATCGAGGCCATCGAACGTCTCGGCGGGCAGACCTCCGCGCCTGCCGACGCGCCGGTGAGTGCCGAGTCGGTCGCCGGTGCCACCGAGCCCGTGGCGGACTCCGCGACGCCGGAGGCGGCCGACCCCGGTGGCCGTGGACGGTCTGCCGCCGCGATCGGCGGTGCCGGGTGGCAGGCCGAGGCAGGCGTGCGAATCCCGGTGGAGCAGGCCGCGACTCGGGCCCGCGTGAATGCCACGGCCGGTCCGGTCAGCGGGGGACTGCTGCACACGGGCTTCTTCGCCAACGCCGCAACCAACCCGTCCGCGCCGGCGGTGCTCTGGGAGCCCGCCGGGCAGCTGACCTACGGCGAACTGGCCGCCGACGCGCTGGCGGTCGCCGGTGCGTTGCGCGAAGCCGGTGTGGCGCCGGGTGATTCGGTCGCGGTGCAGCTGCCGAAGGGGCCGGATCAGATCGTCGCGGTGCTCGGTGTGCTGGCGGCCGGCGCGGTGTACGTGCCGATCGGCTTCGATCAGCCCGCCGCCCGGCGCGCGGAGATCCTGCGCACCGCCGACGCGGTCGCGGTGCTGACCGTCGGCGGCGCGCGGATCCCCGACGTGCGAGCGATCGATCTGGCAGAGGCCCGCGCGCACGCGGAACCGTTGGCGCGCCCCGTCTTCGGTGATCCGGAGAACATCGCCTACGTGCTGTTCACCTCCGGCTCCACCGGCAAGCCCAAGGGTGTCGAGGTGCCGCATCGCGCCGCGATGAACACCATCGACGACCTCAACGAGCGCTTCGGCCTCGGCGCCGCCGATCGGGCGCTGGCCCTCTCGGCGCTGGAGTTCGACCTGTCCGTCTACGACATCTTCGGCCTGCTCGCCGTCGGCGGCGCGGTCGTCGCGGTGGACGACACCCAGCGCGCGGACCCGGTCGCGTGGGTGGACCTGATCGGCCGCCACCGGGTGTCGATGCTCAACTGCGTTCCGAGCCTGCTCGACATGCTGCTCACCGCCGCGGCGGGTGCGGCACTGCCGTCGCTGCGCACGGTGATCCTCGGCGGCGACTGGGTCGACGTGGCCCTGCCCGCGCGCCTGGCCGCGGTGGCGCCGGAGTGCCGGTTCGCCGGTCTCGGCGGCGCCACCGAGACCGCGATCCACTCGACCATCTGCGAGGTCGTCGACGCGCGGGTGCCCGCCGAGTGGAGCGCGGTGCCCTACGGCACCCCGCTGCGCAATGTGCGCTGCCGCGTCGTCGGGCCCGCGGGCAACGACTGCCCCGACTGGGTCACCGGTGAGCTGTGGATCGGTGGCGACGGCGTCGCGGCCGGCTACCGCGCCGATCCGGAACGCACCGCCGACCGGTTCGTCACCCACGAGGGCGTGCGCTGGTACCGCACCGGCGACCTGGCCCGCTACCTGCCCGACGGCGGCCTGGAGTTCCTCGGTCGCGCCGATCACCAGGTCAAGATCCGGGGTTACCGGGTGGAGCTCGGCGAGGTGGAGAGTGCCCTGCGCGCGGTTCCCGGCATCCGGCACGCGGTCGCGGCCGTGGTCGGCGCCGCGGCCCCGAAGCTGGTCGCCGCGGTCGTCGCCACCCCGGACACCGCCCTCGACGTCGATGCCGTGCTGGCGGCGACCGCCGAGCTGGTGCCCGCCTATATGGTTCCGACCCGGCTGGAACTGCTCGCCGAACTCCCGCTCACCTCGAACGCCAAGCCGGACCGCAAGGCGGTGCGCGCGGTGCTCGAGCGCAGCGAGACCGTGGTCGAATTCGTCGCGCCGCGGACCGATCTGGAGCGCGCGCTCGCGTCGGTGGTCGGCGAGGTGCTCGCGACCGAGCGGATCGGCGTGACCGACGACTTCTTCGCCCTCGGCGGCGACTCGGTGCTCGCCACCACCGCCGTGGCCCGCATCCGCGAGTGGCTCGACGCTCCCGACACCGTCGTCGCCGACCTGTTCACCGCGCGCAGTATCGCCGGGCTGGCGGCGCGCATGCTCGAACGGGAAGCCGCGGCGGGCGCCACCGGCAGGCTCGAGGCGGTCGCCGCGATGTACCTCGAGGTCGCCGCGATGACCGACGAGGAAATCCTCGCGCAGTCCTGATGACCAGAGCCGGTGCGAACCACGCACCGGCTCTTGTCGATTCGCGCTTTGCGCAGGTCGCAGTAGACTTTCGCCGGTGAGCAAGTGGACTACCGCGAACCTGCCCGACCAGACCGGCCGCACCATCGTCGTCACCGGAGCCAACAGTGGCTTAGGCGCCGCCACCGCGCGGGCGCTCGCCGGCGCGGGCGCCCAGGTGATCCTGGCGTGCCGAGATACGGGCAAGGCGGAGCGGGTCGCGGCGAGTCTGCCGGGCGAGACCGAGGTCCGCCCGCTCGACCTGGCGAACCTGGACTCGGTGCGGGCCTTCGCCGACTCGATCGAGCGGGTCGACGTGCTCATCAACAACGCCGGCGTGATGGCGCTGCCGCTGCGCCGCACCGCCGACGGCTTCGAGATGCAGTTCGGCACCAACCACCTCGGCCACTTCGCGCTCACCAACCTGCTGCTCGACCGGGTCACCGACCGGGTGGTCACGGTGTCCAGCGGCGCGCATCGCATCGGCCGGATCGATCTCGACGACCCCAACTGGGAGCGCCGCCGCTACGACCGCTGGATGGCCTACGGCCAGTCCAAGCTGGCCAATCTGATGTTCGCCTACGAATTGCAGCGCAGGCTGGCCGGGGAGGGCGCCGCCGTGGTGTCGGTCGCCGCGCACCCCGGCTACGCCGCCACCGAACTCATGTCGCACACCGAGACCATCCAGGACGCGGTCATGTGGCTGGGCAACCGCACCCTGGCGCAGAGCGCCGAGCAGGGCGCGCTGCCGACGCTGTTCGCCGCCACCGCCGACATCGTGCCCGGCGCGTTCTACGGCCCCGACGGCCTGCTCGGCCTGCGCGGCTACCCGGCCCGCTGCGGCAGCAGCGCCGCGTCGAAGGACCGCGCGGTCGCGGCCGAACTGTGGGAGCTCTCCGAGAAGCTCTGCGGCCTGATCTGAGATGCGGTGACCGGCATCACCTTCGGTGATGTCACATCCCGGGTGGCTCCCTCGTCCTCTCTGTAGAACCCCACAGAACGACGAAGGAGCCATCATGGAACCGCGCTTCAACCTCTTCGGTAACCCCGTCGCCGCCGGCTTCGCCAAGCGCCTGACCATGGCGAGCAAGGTGATCGACGATTCGACGCTGGACAAGGCCACCTACGAGCTGGTAAAGCTGCGCGCCTCGCAGATCAACGGCTGTAGCTACTGCACGGACATGCACTTCAAGGACGCCGTGCACGCGGGCGAGTCCGCGACGCGGTTGAACCTGGTCGCCGCCTGGCACGAGGCCACCGTCTTCACCGAGGCCGAGCGGGCCGCGCTCGCGCTGACCGAGGAGGCGACTCGCGTCGCCGACGGCGGCCACGTCTCCGACGACACCTGGGAGCAGGTGCGCAAGCACTTCGACGACGACCAGACCGCCGCGCTGATCGCCGCCATCGCGATGATCAACGCCTGGAACCGGATGAACGCCATCGCCCGCACCCCCGCGGGCGACTACGTCCCCGGTCAGTGGGGCTGAGCGAGCCGGTGCCCGCGCGGCCCCGCCGGTGACGACGTCGCGGTCAGCGGGGCCGCGCGAACCGGTGCCCGTGTTCGGCCGCCCACTGCGCGAACGTGCGCGCCGGGCGGCCGAGCACCTGTTCCACCGTCGGATCGACCGTGTACGACTCCGGGCTCGACTCGGCGTACCAGCCGATCACGTACTCGGCGTCGGCCCGCGAGACACCGGTGGCCAGCAGCCGGTCGACGGCCTGCTGGTGGGTGATCCTGGCGAACTCGATCGGCCTGCCCGCCGCCGCGGCCAGGATCGCGATCCGCTCGCGGGTCGTGAGCGGCGCGGGTCCGGTCAGGTTGTAGGCGCGGCCGTGATGGCCGTCCTCCAGCAGCGCCGCCGCCGCGACCGCGCCGATATCGGCCTCGTGGACCACCGCGCTCGGGTGGTCGTAGGGCTCGCGGACCACGCCGTCGGCCAGGATCGTCTCCCGCCAGGTGAGCGCGTTCGACATGAACTCCTGCGGCTCCAGCCGCGTCCATTCCACGCCGGACTCGGCGACGGCCCGCTCGACCGGCCCGACGCCGCCGCCCCAGACCACGGTGATGCGGCGCACACCCGCGTCCACCGCCCGGCCGATCAGCTCCGGTCCGACCTCGGCCAGTCCGGCCGTCGCCGTCACGTGCAGCCGGTCGACGCCGTGCCAGGCGTCGTCGAGGGTCGACGGCACGGTGTGCGTGCCGGTGACCAGTTCCACCTCCGCGCCGAGCAGCGTGCGCGCGGCGGCGGCATCGCGGGTGAGTGCCTTGACCTTCTCTCCGCGACCGACGAGTTCGCGGACCACCTGGCGGCCGGTATTGCCGGTCGCGCCCGTAACCAGTGTTGTCACAGTCGTTTTCCTTTCCTCGGCTACCGACGCTAAAAGCTCGAGCGAGGTAGAGGTCAAGGGTTTCGGTCTGCGGACCCGCGGGCGCGGCGGTGTGATGGTCCGCACTCCGGGCAACCATGCCCCGGCCGACGACGTTTCACCGGTGGTACAGTCCACGGCATGCAGCGCGCATATTTCTGGTTTAGCGAGCCGGCCCTGGGTGGGCCGGTCTGCGACCCTGCGCGCTGACCTCTTCCGCCCCGAGCCGGACACTGACCGGCTCGACGGGTTCGCGAAAGTCCGTGGGTCGGCCTCGAAGAATAGGAAACCCACACATGACCACCGCAGCCGATGTCGACTCGCGGCATTCCGATCTCGATGATCAGCGCACCCTCAGCGTGAGCCCCCTGCGCTCGCCCGCCGAGGTCCGCACCGTCCATCCCATCACCGACCAGCTCGCCGACACCGTGCGCGCCGGCCGCAAGGCCACCGTCGACGTGCTCAACGGCGACGACGACCGCCTCATGGTGATCGTCGGCCCGTGCTCGGTGCACGACCCGGCCGCCGCGCTGGACTACGCCCGCAAGCTGGCCGCCAAGGCCGCCGAGCTGAGCGACCGGCTGCACGTGGTGATGCGGGTGTACTTCGAGAAGCCGCGCACCACGCTGGGCTGGAAGGGGCTGATCAACGATCCGCACCTGGACGGTTCGTTCGACGTCAACACCGGCCTCGGCATCGGCCGCAAGGTGCTCGTCGACATCACCGCGCTCGGTCTGCCGGTCGCGTGTGAGTTCCTCGACCCGATCACCCCGCAGTACATCGCGGACCTGGTCTCCTACGGCGCGATCGGCGCCCGCACGGCGGCCAGCCAGGTGCACCGCCAGCTCTCCTCGGCGCTGTCCATGCCGGTCGGCATCAAGAACGGCACCGACGGTGACGTGCAGGTCGCCGTCGACGGCGTGCGCGCCGCCGCGGCCAGCCACGTCTTCCCCGGCACCGACCTCGACGGCCGCTCCGCGCTGATCCGCACCACCGGCAACCCGGACTGCCACGTCATCCTGCGCGGTGGCAGCAACGGCACCAACTACGACGCCGCCTCCGTCGCCGAGGCCAAGCTGCGGCTGGAGAAGTCCTCGCTGGCCCAGCGCGTGGTCGTCGACGCCAGCCACGGCAACAGCAACAAGGACCACAACCGCCAGGTCGACGTCGTCACCGACATCGCCGAGCGGCTCGCCGCCGGCGAGCAGGGCGTGGTCGGCGTCATGCTGGAGTCGTTCCTCGTCGCGGGCCGCCAGGACCTGACCCTCGGCAAGGCCGACGAGCTCACCTACGGCCAGTCCATCACCGACGCGTGCATCGACTGGGACGTCACCGCGGCCCAGCTCGACCGCCTCGCCGCCGCCGTCGAATCCCGGCGCGGCTGAGCCTTTCTCGTCCTGTGGCCCCGGAGAAATCCGGGGCCACAGTGCTTTTCGCTACTGGTTCTGCACCGCGAGGCGACCGGCCAGCGCGACGAACGAGGCGCCGAACACCCGTCGCATCCACGTCACCACGACCGGTCGCGCCAGAATGTGCGAGCGCACCGCCGCCGCGGCCGCCCCGTAGACGGCGAAGACCACGAAGGTCGCCAGCATGAACAGCCCGCTCAGTTCGAGCATGCGCGCCAGGGCATTCGGGGCGCCTGTGGGCACGAACTGCGGCAGGAACGCGAAGAAGAAGATCGTCAGCTTCGGGTTCAGCACATTGAGCAGAATCGCCGACCCGATCACCTTCCGCGCCGACGGCGCGGGCCCCGCCTCCGCGTCGGGAACCCCCAGCGCGCCCTTGTCCCGGAAGGTGCTCCACGCCATGTACAGCAGATAGGCGACGCCGAGATACTTCAACGTCTGAAACGCGACCGCACTGGTGTTCAAGACGGCCGCCAGCCCGGTGATCGCGGCGATCATGTGCGGCACGATGCCGAGCGTGCACCCGAACGCGGCGACAACACTGGCCCGCACCCCCCGAGCCAACCCGGCAGCCAGCGTGAACAGCACCCCGGTCCCCGGCGTAGCGACGATGACGAGCGTGGTCAGCGCGAATTCGATGCTCATCTCCCGCAGGGTAACCGCTCGCCGAACCTCGAGGAAGGCCCATCCCCGGCGAGCGTAGGGTGTGCCGGTGACCGGGCGCCGAGACAACCCACACGACAGCTTGTTTCGTGGCATCATGGGCGAGCCGACCTACGCGGCTTCCGAATTGCGGTCGGTGCTACCCGAACGCACTATCTGCCGCGATTCCGGTTCATGCTCGACGACATCACGGCGGTGGATTCGGCAGAACTGGCCGAGCGCCCGCTCGCACCGGAAGTGCGGCTGATGCTGAATGTGATGAAGTCCGCCCCGAACAATTCCGATCTGGGTCGGGCGCTCGCCGAATGGGACCTGGCCGAGGTAGCCGATGGCGTGGACGCCTTTCGGGTCCTGAATATGCTAGTTCGCGACATTATGCTGGTCGGTGAGACCGAAGAGAAGGCGTTGACGCCGCTGTTCGATGGGCTCGGACCGGAAGCGAAGGAGGCGCTCGTGACTGCTGCTGATCGGCTTCGTGCCGAGGGGGAGTTGCGTGGGCGTGCCGAAGGCGAGGCTCGAGGAGAAGTTCGGGGCGTGGTCAAGACGCTGCTGAATCAGCTCCAGCTCAAATTCGGTGTTGTGCCTGCTTCTGTTGTCGACACCGTCCGTGCTGCCGACCCCGAGGATCTGAATCGATGGGCTGGGCAGATTCTGACCGCGAACACGATCGAGGAAACGCTGCGCTGATCGCTGTGGCGGCCGCGGGACGAGTTCGCGAGCTGGCCGGGTGCGTGCTGGAGGTTTGTCCCGGGTCGGCACACTGGTAGGCGATGAAGCTGCCTGAACTACCTGATCTGCCGGTGCGGCCCGCGCTGGGGGAGATCGTCGAGACGCTGGTCGAGCGGGGGGTAGCGGTGCTGGTCGCGCCGCCGGGGACCGGGAAGACGACCCTGGTGCCGTTGGCGTTGGCGGCGGGGACCGCGGGGAAGGTTGTCGTGGCCGAGCCACGGCGGCTGGCGGCGCGGGCGGCGGCGGCTCGGATGGCGGCCTTGCTCGGGGAACGGGTGGGGGACAGCGTCGGGTATTCCGTGCGCGGGGATCGAAAGGTCGGGTCGCGGACGCGGATCGAGGTGGTGACCTCGGGGCTGCTGGTGCGGCGGTTGCAGAGTGATCCCGAGTTGGATGGCGTCGGCACCGTCGTGCTCGACGAATGCCACGAGCGGCACCTGGACGCCGACCTGCTGTTGGCCCTGCTTCTCGACGCCCGCTCCGGACTCCGGCCCGACCTGCGGGTCCTCGCTACCTCGGCGACGGTCGCGGCCGGTCGCCTCGCGGTGCTGCTCGGCTCGGGGGAGGCGCCGCCGGGCTCGGCGCCGCCATCGGCGGGTGGTGCGGGCACTGCGCTCGAGGCTGGCCCGATGGTCGGGGGCGGCGCGGTGTCGTCGGCGGTCGTGGCTGATGGCGGTGCGGCGGACCCGGCCGAGTCTCGCGTGGGCCCGCAGGTTCGGCCCGGCGTGCGCTCAGTGGGCGCGGAGGTTCGGCCTGCCGTGGGCTCGATGGGCGCGGAGGGTCGGCCCGGCGTGGGCTCGGCTGATGTGTCCGGCGGTGGCTCGGGGGCGCGGGTGAGCGCTGACGCGAGTGGCGCGGCACCGGTGGTCGACGTTCGGGGGCGGGCGTATCCGGTTGCGGTGGACTATGTTCCGGCGCTGGCTCGGGAGCGGGTGGAGGCGCAGGTCGCGCGGGCGACTCGGCGGGCGCTGGCCGAGACCGAGGGGGATGTGCTGGTGTTCTTGCCCGGCGTCGGTGAGATCACTCGGACCGCGGGGTTGTTGCGGGATCTCGACGGTGTCGATGTGGTGCCGTTGCACGGGCGATTGGGGAGCTCGGTGCAGGATGTCGCGTTGCGGCCGGGGGCCAGGCGGCGCGTCGTATTGTCCACGGCGGTAGCCGAATCCAGTCTCACCGTGCCCGGGGTTCGCGCGGTCGTCGACTCGGGTCTGTCGCGGGTGCCTCGCATCGATCACCGTCGTGGGTTGTCCGGCCTTGCGACCGTGCGGGTTTCGGCCGCCGTCGCCGAGCAGCGCGCGGGGCGGGCCGGGCGTGAGGCGCCTGGTCATGCGTGGCGCTGCTGGCCCGTGTACGAGCATCAGACGCTGCCCGCCTATCCCGAGCCGGAGATCCGCACCGCCGAACTCACCCGCCTCGCACTGGAATTGGCATGCTGGGGAACTCCCGACGGCACCGGCCTCACCTGGTGGGACGCCCCGCCGGAAGGTGGCCTCGCCGCCGGCCGTGCGGTCCTGCATGCCCTGGGTGCCCTCGACGACGCGGACCACGTCACCGAACGTGGCCGCGCCATGGCGGCCCTCGGCCTGCACCCCCGCCTCGCCCGCGCCCTCCTCGACGGGGCCGCCGACGTCGGTGCTCGCGCGGCCGCCGAGATGGTGGTTCTGATGGATGACGATGCCCTCGCCTCCGGGGTCGACGCGGCAGCTGCCCTGCGCGCTCTGCGCGCCGAACGACCGCCCCGCTGGACGCGAGAGGTCCAACGCCTGATCCGGCTGATCGATGCGAGCGCGGGCGCGGCGACAGCTGGTGACCAGGGCGCTGGAGCCGCCCGCGGTGGTCCGAACGCCGGGTCGGCTGCTGGGCGGCGTGGCGGAGCGAAGGTTGCGGGCGATGACCGGGGTGGTGTCGTGAGTTCGGCGTCGGCGGATCCGGCGGCGCTCCTCATCGCGTTGGCGCATCCGGAGCGGTTGGCTCGGCGGCGGGCGAACGGGGCGTCGTATCTGATGGCGGGTGGGACGGCGGTGACCTTGCCGCCGGGGTCCGGGCTCGCGGCGGCGGAGTGGCTCGCGGTCGCGGTGGCCGATCGGGATCCGGGGCGGGCCGAGGGGCGGATTCGGCTGGCGGCCATCGCCGATGAGGATCTCGCGCGGGCGGCCGCGCCGGGGTTGGTGACGCGCGCCGACGAAGTGCGCTGGGAGTCCGGTGATGTCGTCGCCCGGCGGGTGGAACGGCTCGGGGCGATCGTCCTGTCGGAAAAGGCCCTGCGCGAACCGGATTCGCGATTGCTGGCAGAAGCGGTGCGCGAGGGGTTGCGTTCGGAGGGGCTCGACCTGCTGCGCTGGGACGAGGACGCCCGTGGTCTGCGCCAGCGCCTCGACTTCCTGCACCGCACCCTCGGCGCACCCTGGCCCGCCGTCGACGACGACACCCTGCTCGCCGACCTCGATGCGTGGCTCGGCCCCGAGCTCGGCACGGCCCGCCGTCGCTCCGACCTGGCTCGTATCGACGCCGGCACCGCGCTGCGCCGACTGCTGCCCTGGCCGGCGGCCGCCCGCCTCGACGAGCTCGCCCCGGAACGCCTGGAGGTGCCGTCGGGCAGCCGCATCCGCCTCGACTACAGCGCCGACCCGCCGGTGCTGGCGGTGAAGGTCCAGGAGATCTTCGGCTGGACCGAGCCGCCCACCCTCGCCGGCGGCCGTGTCACGATCGTGCTGCACCTGCTGTCGCCCGCCCAGCGTCCCGTCGCCGTCACCGCCGACCTCCCGTCCTTCTGGCAGAACGGCTGGCCGCAGGTCCGCGCCGACCTCCGCGGCCGCTACCCCAAACACGCCTGGCCCGAGGACCCCACCACCGTCACCGCCCACCGAGGCACCGCCCGCAACGCCAACCGCTGATCCCGACGACCGGACGTTCGCACGGGGCACAGGCAAGAGGCACGCCCAGCGTCCGCTCAAAGGTGAGAGATCGAGCCCGGCCCGGGACCATCCGACAGCGTTCCGAATCGGTCACTCCTGACGGCGAGAGTGCTTCGGCCGGGGCGGATCGCGTCGTGGCCCGGTCTGCGCACGCGCCCGCAGGACCTCGGCGACGCGTGCGGCGCTGACGCGGTCACGCGGTGACTCGGTGACTCGGTGAAGCGGTGGCGCCGTGGGGCGGTGAGGCGGTCACGCGGTGGCGCGGTGACGCCGTGGGGCGCGGCGCGGTGACGCGGTGACGCCATGGGGGTGGCGCGGAGGCGCGGTGGACGCTCTACCTCGATACCGCCCGTGCGGCCAGGAGGTCGCCGGAAGTGGTGATTTCGCAGCGGAATCCGGCTGCGGCGAAGCGCGTGGTGAGTTGGTCGGGGGTAGGTTTCGGGCTGGTAGGCGGATCGGTAGGGCTGCCGTAGCCGTAACAGAGCCACAGTCGCCCGGTGGGGGACAGGCACTCTCGGATCATCGACCAGGCCGCCGTCGCGGGGCCGGTCCAGAAGAGGTTGACGTTCACCGCGAACACGAGGTCGAAACGCCGGTCCCCGTCGAGCTGGGCCAGCACCGTGCTCGTCGACGCCGGGCCGATCGCCGCCTCGACCAGCCGAACCCGGCCGTCCGCGATCTCGGCGGCGCAGCGTTCCTGGGCCCGGCCGATCGCGGTGGCCGACCGATCGAGACCGACGATCCGCCCGCTCCGCAAGCGGTCCGCGATCCGCGGCAGCGAAGCGCCGGTCCCCGGCCCGAACTCGAGCACACGGTCGTCCGCCCGCACACCCATGAGGTCGGCGAACCACTCGAACCGCGCGTCGTCAGACATCGGAACTCCTCGGAGTGCCCATGCCTCCATGTTGACACGCCGCCTCGGCAATCGATTCTGGTCACCGTGGGGTCGGCCCGGACCGGCGGCTCAGCGCGGCGCGATCTCGGCAGGCCAGCCTTCGGCGAAGACGCCGGGGTCGGTGGCGAGGCGCGCCGCGTGCCATTCGTCGACGCGAGTGCCGCGCTGCATCCCGCCCTGCCGGGCCAGGCCCTCGTAATGGAACCCGACCCGGCGGACGGCGGCGGCCGAGGGATGATTGCCGACCATGGCGCGCCAGGTGACGCGGTCGAGGGCGAGGCCGTCGGGGGCGAAGGCGAAGTCGCAGGCCAGGGTGATGGCGCGGGTCATCAGGCCCTTGCCGCGGTGGTCCGCGGTGAGCCAGAAGCCGATCTCGCAGACGCCGGGGCCCCGGGCGTGCAGGCCGAGCATGCCTTCGACGGAGCCGTCCGGGGCGGTGCGCAGCGCCCACACCGGCGTGTTGCTCGCCCAGCCGGGGGCGACGACCGTGTCGAGGAATTCCTCGGCGTCGGAGCGGGCGTAGGGAACGGGGATCGTCGTCCAGTGGCCTACCTCGGGGTCCTGGCAGCACTCGACGATGCGGTCGATGTCGGCACCGGTGGGGCGGGTGAGCCAGAGGGTGCCGTCGGTGAGCGTGTGCTCGTACATCGTGTCATCGTGACAGGTCGGCGCCCGGTTTCTCAGCTGGTTTTCGCCGTCCGTAGGATCTGCGGCGATGGTTTCCCCGCTTCTCGCCGACCTGTTCGAATCGCATCGAGCGCATCTGCTTTCGGTGGCCTATCGGCTCACCGGCAGCGTCGGCGACGCCGAGGACGCCGTGCAGGAGAGCTGGCTGCGGATGGCCGGTGTGCACCAGTCCGAGATCGAGGACCTGCGGGCCTGGCTGACGACCGTGGTCAGCCGGATCTGCCTGGATCACCTGCGCAGCGCGGCGGTGCGCCGGGAAACCTATGTGGGGCAGTGGCTGCCCGAGCCGATCGTCACCACGGCGAGCAGCACCCCGGATCCGCTGGACGTGGTGGTCCGGCATCAGGACAGCCGGCTGGCGGCGCTGGTGGTACTCGACGCGCTGACTCCGCAGCAGCGGGTCGCGCTGGTCTTGCACGACAGCCTGGACGTGCCGTTCGACGAGATCGCCGACATCCTCGGGGTATCGGCCGACGCCGCACGGCAATTGGCGGTGCGCGCCCGTAAGGCGGCGGCGAAGGCGCCGCAACCGGTCGCCGACGAGGTGCACGACGCGGCGGTGCGACGCTTCCTGGCGGCACTGGCCACCGGCGACGTCGAGGCGGTAGCGGCCACCCTGCATCCGGCCGCGACCTTCGTCGCCGATGCCGGCGGCACCACCAGGACGGCGCTCAATGTCGTTGCGGGAGCGGAGAAGATCGCGCGCCTCGCGCTCGGCCTGTGGCGCAAGCAGCAGGAGGAACCGGGTCTGGAGCTGGGCTTCGCCACGGTGAACGGGCAATCGGGCCTCGTGTTCACCGATCCGAACTCGCCGTTCGGTCGCCCCGTGCGGGTGCTCGGCTTCGCGGTGCGCGAGGGAAAAGTCTGGGCTGCCTACGATTTCGCCAATGTGGCGAAGCTGTCGGGCGCGCGGTCGCGTTGACCCCGCGTCGGACCGGACCCGCGCGATCCGGTCCGACGCGCCGAGTGTCTACGGGTAGGTCGACCCCCACTGATGGTCGCCGGTGGACGAACCGAGGTTCATGTCCCCGGTCGAGGAACCCATGTTGTTGTCCGGGGTCGCCGAGCCGGTGAAGTAGTCGACGATGGGGCTGCCCATCAGGTGATCGTGGATGAACCGCAGAGCCGAACCGGCAACCTCCGACGCAGCCGGGTCGACAATGAAATCGAGCAAGGGTGAGGCCATAAGGAGCCCCTTTCGATATGCCACCACGCTGTGGTGTGTGAGGTAGAACACGGCGAGGCTAGCTCAGCCTGGGTGATCGCACAATAGTGCAGGTCAACCCCGCAAAATGTTTGTGAAACATGCGTGTTCGCTATCGGTCGGCAACGGTGCCGAAAAGTGGGATACGCTGCGGAGATGTCGTCTGCGCCGCCCACTGTCTCCCGTTTGCGCCCGTTCGGATCGACCATCTTCGCCGAGATGACCGAACTGGCCCTCCGCCATGACGCGGTGAATCTGGGGCAGGGATTTCCGGATACCGACGGACCCGCGGGCATGCTCGAGGTCGCCAGGGCAGCCATCGCCGACGGGCTCAACCAGTACCCGCCGGGCCGCGGCATGCCGGTGCTGCGCCAGGCGATCGCCGACGACCGCGCCCGCCGCTACGGCACCGCCTACGACCCGGCCACCGAGGTACTGGTGACCGTCGGCGCCACCGAGGCGATCAGCGCCGCCGTGCTCGGTTTGGTCGAACCGGGGCAGGAGGTGGCGCTGATCGAGCCGTACTACGACTCCTACGCCGCCTCGGTCGCGCTGGCCGGTGCGCAGCGGCGCACCGCGCGCCTGGTCGCCGACGGTGATCGTTTCGTCCTCGACCTGGACAGCCTGCGCGCCGCGATCACCCCGAAAACCCGCATGCTGGTGATCAATTCACCGCACAACCCCACCGGCGCGGTGCTCGACCGCGCCGACCTCACCGCCATCGCGGAGCTGGCGCGCGAGCACGATCTGCTGGTGCTGGCCGACGAGGTGTACGAGCACCTGGTCTACGACGGCGTCGAGCACATCAGCATCTCCACGCTGCCGGGCATGCGCGAGCGCACGATCGTGGTGTCGAGCGCGGCGAAGACGTTCAATGTCACCGGCTGGAAGATCGGCTGGGTGTGCGCGCCGGCGCCGCTGCTCGACGGTGTGCTCGCGGCCAAGCAGTTCCTCACCTTCGTCGGCGGTGGACCGTTCCAGCCCGCGGTCGCGCACGCGATCAACGCCGAGATCGACTGGGTGCACGCCCTGCGCGACAGCCTGTCCGACAAGCGGCTTCGGCTCTCGGCCGCGTTGCGTGACACCGGGTTCGGCGTCGCGGCCAGTTCCGGCGGGTATTTCGTGTGTGCGGACATCCGCCCGCTCGGCGCCGAGGACGGGATGGCGTTCTGCCGGGAACTGCCGGCCCGGCTCGGCGTCGCCGCGGTGCCGGTGAGTGTGTTCGCCGACCACGCCGACGACTGGAAACACCTGGTGCGCTTCACCTTCAGCAAGCGCGACGAGACCATCGACGAAGGCGTGCGCCGCCTGCGCGCGGGCATAGCGGTGCGCTGAGGGCGCGCTCAGTCGCGAGCGTGCCGGGCCAGCGGCGCGTGCCACTGGTAGTGGCGGGCCAGCAGGCGGAAGCCGATGGCGCCGACGGCGGCGAGCAGCCCGGTCCACGACCGGTACAGGTCGAAGTGCAGCAGGGTGGCCGTGGCGGCCGCGCCGAACAGGGCCGGGATCGCGTAGAGGTCCTGGTCGGGGCGCAGCACGCTGGGCACCTCGCCGCTGAGCACGTCGCGCAGGACACCGCCGCCGATGGCCGTCGTCATGCCGAGCAGCGCGGCGGTTGGCGCGCCCACCCCGGCCGAGTACGCGATGACCGTGCCGGTGACGCAGAACAGGCCGAGTCCGATCGCGTCGGCGATCTCGAGCGGTCCCTTGGTGAGCCGGCGCGAGGGCGCGATGAAGTACAGGACCAGCGCCGTCAGCAGCGACGCCGACAGGTAGGTCAGGTCGGTGAACGCGCCCGGCGGCGTGCGCCCGATGAGCAGGTCGCGCACGATGCCGCCGCCCAGCGCGGTGGCGGTGGCCAGGATCGCCATGCCGAACAGGTCGAGCCGCTTGCGCACGGCCACCAGCGCGCCCGATGCCGCGAACGAGACGACGCCCATCAGCTCGCCGCTGTGATGCACGGCGGTCAGCGCCGAATCCAGCTCCGTCGCCGACGGCCCGGCCGCGACCATCGCCACCAGCACCCCAACACTCACCACTCGCTCCTTCTCGCCTGCGCCACACAGCAGCGTGACACGGCGGGGTGCGGCGAGGGCGACCCGGCCACACGTGTCGCGTGCCCGTGGTCGCGCCGGCGAGCTCCGACAGCGCGTCGGGTCGTGCGGGGGTCAGGCCGGGGTCGGGCGGGCGCGGTCGGTGGCGAGCATGATCGCGATGCCGCCGAGCGCGGTGCCCATGAGGTACCGCTGGGTGCGCAGCCAGAGCGGGCGGGCGGTGAGGAACCCGGCCAGCCCGGCCGCGCCGAGCACGATCAGCGCGTTGACGGTGAGCGCGACGGTGATCTGGATCGCACCGAGCGACAGGCTCTGCAACCACAGCGCCCCGCGCTCGGGATCGACGAACTGCGGGATCAGCGCCATGTACATGATCGCGATCTTGGGATTGAGCAGATTGGTGACCAATCCCATGGTGAACAGTCGCCGGGCCGGGTCGACGGGCAGGTCGACCGGCGCGAAGACCGACACCCCACCCGGCCGCACCGCCTGCCAGGCCAGCCACAGCAGATAGCAGGCCCCGGCGAGCTTGAGCCCCAGGTAGAGCCCCGGAACCACCGCGAACACCGCCGTGATCCCGGCCGCCGCGGCCAGCAGATACACCCCGAACCCCGCCGCGACCCCGGCCAGCGAGATCAACCCGGCGCGCCGGCCCTGCGCCACCGTCCGTGACACGAGATACATCATGTTCGGCCCCGGCGTGAGGACCATGCCGAGCGCCGCCGCACCAACCCCGAGTACCGCCGTAGTCTGAAGCACGCCCTGAGTCTGACCTGGTCAGCCGGGCCTTGTCGCGGTCCAGTCGACACCTGCTGGACCGCTCACCCACCGCTTCGCCCCAGGTCGTGTCGGCTCGGGTCCGTACAATCGACAAAGGCCGCCGAAGCGATCCGCCCGCGGCGGCGCCAACGTCAAACATCCAGGCCGAACGCACCCCGCACAGGGCGAGCTCGACGAGCCCGTTCGGGGCCGCCCCTCGGTTCAACGCTCGAAGCGCAGGCGCGAGTCTCGAGCGTTGAACCGAGGGGTCACGAGGCCCCGAACCTGCGGCCCCGGCCGCCGAGGAGCACAGTGACCGACGGTCCGCTGATCGTGCAGAGCGACAAGACCCTGCTGCTCGAGGTCGACCACGAGCTGGCAGGCAACGCGCGGCAGGCCATCGCGCCGTTCGCGGAGCTCGAGCGCGCGCCCGAACACGTGCACACCTACCGGATCACGCCGCTGGCGTTGTGGAACGCCCGCGCGGCCGGTCACGACGCCGAGCAGGTCGTCGACGCGCTGGTGAACTTCTCGCGCTACGCGGTGCCGCAACCGCTGCTGGTCGACATCGTCGACACGATGGGCCGCTACGGCAGGCTGCAGCTGGTCAAGCATCCGGCGCACGGGCTGTGCCTGGTGAGCCTGGACCGCGCGGTGCTCGAGGAAGTGCTGCGGCACAAGAAGATCGCGCCCATGCTCGGGGCCAGGATCGATGACGACACGGTGATCGTGCACCCCTCCGAGCGCGGTCACATCAAGCAGATGCTGCTCAAGATCGGCTGGCCCGCCGAGGATCTGGCCGGTTACGTCGACGGCGAGGCGCACGACATCGGCCTGGACTACACCGCGGGCAAGTGGCACCTGCGCGACTATCAGGAGATGGCCGCCGATTCGTTCTGGGCGGGCGGCTCCGGCGTGGTCGTGCTGCCGTGTGGCGCGGGCAAGACGATGGTCGGCGCGGCAGCCATGGCCAAGGCCAAGGCCACCACGTTGATCCTGGTCACCAATACCGTCGCGGGCAGGCAGTGGCGGCGTGAGCTACTGGCGCGCACCACGCTCACCGAGGACGAGATCGGCGAGTACTCCGGCGAGCGCAAGGAGATCCGCCCGGTCACCATCGCGACGTACCAGGTGATCACCCGCAAGACCAAGGGCGAGTACAAGCACCTGGAGCTGTTCGACAGCCGGGACTGGGGCCTGGTGATCTACGACGAGGTGCACCTGCTGCCCGCGCCGGTGTTCCGGATGACCGCCGACCTGCAATCGCGGCGCAGGCTCGGCCTGACGGCCACGCTGGTGCGTGAGGACGGCCGCGAGGGCGACGTCTTCTCGCTGATCGGTCCCAAGCGCTACGACGCGCCGTGGAAGGACATCGAGGCGCAGGGCTGGATCGCCCCCGCCGACTGTGTCGAGGTGCGGGTGACGCTCACCGACGCCGAGCGGATGGCCTACGCCACCGCCGAGCCGGAAGAGCGCTACAAGCTGTGCTCCACCGCGCGCACCAAGATCCCGGTGGTGGAGTCCATCCTGGCCAAGCACAAGGACGCGCCGACGCTGGTGATCGGCGCGTACCTGGACCAGCTCGAGGAGCTGGGCGTTGACCTGAACGCGCCGGTCATCACCGGCGCCACCAAGAACAAGGAACGCGAGGCGCTCTTCGACGCGTTCCGGTCCGGCGAGGTGCCGGTGCTGGTGGTCAGCAAGGTCGCGAACTTCTCCATCGATCTGCCGGAAGCCTCGGTGGCGGTGCAGGTTTCGGGCACGTTCGGCTCGCGGCAGGAGGAGGCGCAGCGCCTCGGCCGGCTGCTGCGGCCGAAACAGGATGGGGGACAGGCGCATTTCTATTCGGTGGTCGCCCGCGACACTCTCGACGCGGAGTACGCGGCCCATCGGCAGCGCTTCCTCGCCGAGCAGGGCTACGCCTACCGCATCACCGACGCCGACGATCTGCTCGGACCGCCCATCGGCGACGGCGCGTAGCGACGATCGCCCGGTCGGAACGCGGTACCGTGCGGTGAAGTCCTCGGCAGATAAGTGGAGGCAACTCCTCCGCAACTTGTGCTAGGAAGGAACCGTGCGCCGCTTCGAATTCGTGGTCGACCGTGAGCACGCTCATGCGGTCAACGAGACGTTCACCGGGTTACGCAGGTTGCGGGTGGTCGCCCTGCTGGTCGCCGGGCTCGCCGTCGCGGCCACGGCCGCCCTGCTGTGGAGCGGGCAGGCCTGGGGGTTTCTGCTCGCCGTCGTGTGCGTGCTGGTCGCGGCGATCGCGCTGTGGGTCGCGCTGTGGACCCCGCACCGCTCCAGTATCGAAAAGCTCTACCAGGACGGCGCATTGGTGCCGGCCGTGGTCACCGAGGCCGAGGACTCCGGCATCGTGCTGCTCGCCCTCGTCGACATCGCCGAGCCCGCCGCGCCGACGCGCAGCTGGGCGCTGATCACGCGCAAGGTGCGCGCGCTGCCCGGACACCTGCCCGAACCGGGGGAGCGCGTGCCCGCCGTGGCGGTGCGCACCGATCGCGCGCCGCGCCAGGTCGGCGAACGATGGCAGCTGGTCACGGCCATGCCGATCGCCTGGGGAACGCGTGATCGCCTGGTGATCGAGCGGGCCCGCGACGCCATCACCGAACGGGAATGGCGGTTGCTCGCCGAGAATCTGGCACTGGCCGCGCGGGTGAAGCGGACCGCGACCAAACGGCTGCTGCTCGACCCGCAGCAGCTGCCCGGCGACCTGGGCTGAGCGCGGGCTCGCACCGACCGCGCGTATTAGGACCTGCGCGGCGTGCCTGCGACGATGGAGGGTGTCCGCGGGATCCGAGCCGGAGCAGGCGAAAGGTGTCAGTCGAGGATGCGATGGTCGGCCGGAGTGTGCGCGGTGCTCGCCCTGCTGGCGCTGGGTGTGCGCCCGGTCGACGCCGACCCTGGCCTGATCGGCGCGCCGGGACTCGGTGATCCCTACTACCCGCTCGACGGCAACGGCGGCTACGACGTCGCTCACTACGACGTGGTGGTCGACTACGACCCGGCCACCTATGTCCTACGCGGCACCGCGACCGTCGACGCCCGCGCGACTCATCCGCTGGCCCAGTTCGATCTGGACTACCGCGGCCCCGAGGTGCTGATGGTGACGATCAACGGGCAGCCCGCGGGCTTCACCCACGACGGCGACCAGGAACTGGTCGTCACGCCGCTGCTGCCGCTGCCGCCCGGCCTGCCCATGCGCGTCGTCGTCGACTACGCGGGCCCGGTCGCCGACACCGAGGGCGAGGGCTGGACCTACGCGCCCAGCGGCGGCGCGTTCGCCGTCGGCCAGCCGCACAGCGCCGGCACCTGGTACCCGCTCAACGACACCCCGTTGGACAAGGCGACCTTCACACTGCACGCCACGGTGCCCGCCGAGTGGGAGGTGATGTCGACCGGCGAGCGCACCCGGCACGAGGTCGTCGACGGCCGCCTGCACACCACCTGGGAGACGCGGCAACCCGTCATCGGCTACCTGACCACGATCGCCGTCGACCACTTCACCTTCCTCGAACAGCGCACCGCCGACGGCACGCCGGTGCTCAGCGCCTTCGCGCCGGAATCGGAGGGCAATCGCGACGACGAGCAGCGCCTGCCGGAGATCCTCGCCTTCCTCGAAAACCTCTACGGGCCCTACCCGTTCGACGTCGCCGGTGGCATCTACGTCGACGCCGTGATCCCGTTCTCGCTGGAAACCCAGACCCGGCCCACCTACGCGCCGTGGACCGACCTGAACACCGTCGTGCACGAACTGGCGCACCAGTGGTGGGGCGACACGATGTCGGTGCGGCAGTGGTCCGACATCTGTCTGAACGAGTGCTTCGCCAGCTACACCGCCGACTACCTGTGGCCGGAGCGGATCGACCACGCCGACGTCGACACCAAGTACCGCGAGAAGATCGCGAAATACCGTGATGATCCGGAGTTCTGGGAGGTCGCGCTCGCGAGTCCGGGCGCGGGCAACGAGTTCACCTCGGTCTACTATCGCGGCCCGCTGTTCCTGCACGCGCTGCGCAAACTGCTCGGCGAGGACGTGTTCTTCACCGCCATCCGCGATTTCGTGAACGCGCACCGCGACGGCAACGCCTCGATGCCGGAGTTCCGGGAGTTCCTGCAGAGCCGGACCTCGCTGCCGCTCGGTGAGTTCCTGGCCGAATGGCTGGACGCGACCACGCCGCCGCGCGAGTCGTTCCTGTACCCGGGCACGCTGGGCCGGTAGTCAGTCCTCGTCCAGGCGGGCTCGCGCGCGATCGGTCAGCCGCTGCATGCGCTCGAATTGGCTGCGCGCCGAAGTGAGTTCGCCCCTGGCCCGATGGTCGGCGGTCCGGGCGAAATGGCGCTGCTGCTCGGCGTGCTCGAGGTCGGCGCGCAGTTCGTCGATGCGGGCCTCGATCTCGTCGAGCGCGGCTTTCGCCCGCGCGGCGGCGGCTTCGGCCTCGTCGCGCGCGGAGCGAGCCGTGGCCAGCGCGGCCTCGGCGTCGTCGAGTTCCTGCCGCGCCTCG